>CAYGDS010000099.1:0-4224 GCA_964348595.1 uncultured Gammaproteobacteria bacterium
CTCGTGGCCACGGGTCTCACCTTCCTCTCGGTCGTCGTCGCGGCGGTGATGAGCTGGCTCTTCGGGGTCGGCGTCGTCGCTCTCGCGTCCGCGGCGATCGGGATCACCAAGGGTCTCGCCGACATGATCGGTACGGCCATGGTGAACATCGAGGACGAGGAGGCCAAGGAGCTCGCGAACGAGGCGGCGGCACGCGTCCATGCCTGGAACTCAACCTTCGGGTCGTTCCTCGGCAAGACGCTGCTCAAGGTCTCGATCGGCGCGTCTCTCGCGTTCTTCGGCCTGTCGATCATCTGGCCGCATCCGATCGACCGCTGCATCATCGCGGTGATCCTGGTCGCGCTCTCGCTCTTCACGGCGGTCGGTGAGCAGACCGGCAACAAGGTCGAGGACCGCGTCCGGTTCGCGGGGTGGGTCGTGATGACCATCGGGACCTTCGGTCTCATCTACCGACTCACGGAGTACCTCACGGTCGGACCGAGTGCGCGTCTTTACGAGACCGTTCTCGCCTGGCCGTACGTCAATGCGTACCACTGGTTCCTCCGCATCGACTGGATGGTGCTCTGCGGGCTCATCTTGGTGGCACTCCTCGTCGTCGCGGGCGCGTTCAAGGCCGCTCCGCATCTCCCGGAAGGGAAGACGCGTAGCAACGTGAAGATGTGGACTGTGATCGCGGCGAGCCTTGTGATCCTCTGTTCGCTCGGCGCGCTCCTTGCTCACACGCAGTCGAGCATGGAGGAAGTCGACGCGGCGGCGGGTCGCGCTGGCCACAGTCGCGTGAGCGAGATCGCGAACCGAGCAGGGGAGGTAGCACGACCGACAGAGATGCCGGCCGTGATCGCTCCGCCCCTGCCGCCCCCTCCGGGCGACACGTCGGGACTTCCGTCGCTTGCGGCGGATGCTCCGACCCCGCCCCTTCCGGGGGTGGGAGCGGGCACGGGCTCAACAACCCTCGCTCGCGCCGGGAGCCTCCCCGCGTGCACGGGAGCCACGGATTCGTACCGTGAGCTCCAGCGCCGCATGGGTCGCTGCCGGTAGCACCTTCGCTCCTTCGTCGAGCTCATCGAGCTGAGCTCGACTCAGCTCGACAACAATCTGACACCCGTTCCGATGAGATCGAAAGATTTCTCGGGACGGGTGTTTCATTTTCCATCAAACCTTTTACAAAGAGACCCAGGGGATTAGAATCATTTCATGTCACCACTGATTTCAAAGCGCTCTCTTCCTTACAACCCGAATCTGAAAGAACGATCGCGTCGCATGCGCAACGATCAGACTCCGATGGAGCGAAAGCTCTGGTCCAGGTTTCTCCGGGGCCTCCCCGTCCAATTCTACAGACAGAAGCCCTTGAATCATTACATTGTTGATTTTTACTGCGCAAAGAAGAAGCTTGTTATCGAAGTAGATGGTGACAGTCATTTTACTCCAGAAGCGCGGGAGGCTGACGCTCTTCGCACGAGTGTGCTTGAATCATATGGTCTACGAGTGGTTCGATTTACGAATCATGAGGTGCGCGCGAACTTCGAAAGCGTATGCGAAAGGATATTGAGGGCGATTGGGTGAACCCGAAATCCCCCTTTTGTTCCCCCTTTATTAAAGGGGGGCAGGGGGGGATTACGGTATTCCTCCTTGCCCTCGCCTGGTTCACCCTCTTCCAGCCCTGGGGCTCGTTTAATGATCCCGATGCGTTCTATCACGCAAAGATGGCGTCGCTCATAAGCGAACAAGGGATCATCCGCGAGTTCCCCTGGCTTGATCTCACAAGCTTTGCCAAGCCCTTCGCGAATCATCATTTTTTGTTTCATGTTGCGCTCGTGCCGTTCGTCAAAATCTTTGGCATGCTCGCGGGCACGCAAATTGCGGGTGTGGTGTTCGCCGCCGGTTTCATCACGCTCTTTTACGTGCTCCTGCGCCGGCTTGAAATCCGTCGACCAGAACTTTGGACCGGGCTCCTCCTCGTGTTGCCACCAATCATCATCCGCATGTCGCTCGCCAAGGCTTCGCCATTCGCGGTAGGCCTCACGTGCGTCGGTGTCATCGCGATCTTGCTGCGGAAACCCCTCTGGGGCTTTGTCGCAGGATTTCTTTTTGTTCTGTTTCACGGGGGTTGGCTCATCTTGCCGGCGCTTCAAGTCCTGACCCTCGTCGGCATGACGCTGTACGATGCCGTCGTTGAAGATAAAGGATGGAAAATCGTTCCTGAATTCCGCGTGCTCGCGGCCACGACGCTTGGCATCGCTCTCAGTCTGCTCGTTCACCCGTACAACACAACCATCTTGCCCTTCCTCTGGATCCAGCTTGTGAAAATCGGCATCGCGACTCCCATCGATCGCGTGAGCATGGGACAAGAATGGTACCCGTACACCATTCGTACATTGGTTCCTTCGCTCGGCGCGATGCTGTTCGCGTATCTTTTTGTTGGCTACGGCTTCCTCTTCACGAGACGCTTGCCATTCGATCGCTCACGCGCGCGTCAGGTGATGGGACTACTTCTTCCAACGGGAGCGTTGCTTGTCCTTACGCTTAAGAGCATGCGTTTTTCGGAATACCTCACACCACTCGCAGTGATACTCGCCGCCGTTCTCTTTGCTTGCGTGGATGAACAGCGCCTCGTCGCCGAATTTCGTCGACTCCGTACCCACGCACAACGATCTCTCGGGGCTCTCGCGGTCGTCGTGACGATCACCGGTGTGACGAGCACGTGGCTCAATCTCTACAAGAAGGCGATGCCCTTCGGCGAGTACTCGAAGGCTATGGCCGTCGTGGCTGCACATGTGCCCGCAGGGAGTCGGATCTTTCATTCTGACTGGAGCTTGTTCCCGCAGCTCTTCGCACTCGACGATCGCTACCGCTATGTCGCAGGACTCGATCCCGCCTTTTTACTGGAAGCTAACCCCGCGCTCTCTGATGCGTACACGGGTCTCAGGCTCGGCACAGCTACCACGACGGCCTATGCGTTGGTGCACGACCAACTCGGTGCGCGCGCGGCTCTGATCGAAGTGAAAGGGAATGAACACATGATCGAAGCATTCGAAAATGACTCGCGCTTTGAACGTGTTCATCAAGATACGGAGGCGTACGTGTATCTCGTGGGCGAGTGATGGGGCCGGACACTTATCCACCGTCCGATGTTTGACGAGGCGAACACGTGTGATAAGACTTGTGACGTTCGAGACTCATCCCTTGGCTCGCGCGAGAAATGCCATTCCGTATTTGTCGCGCGAGCGAGTGGAAGAGTCCACTCGGCTTCGCCGGTCCCATGCTTGCCGGTGAAATAGAAACGTCCCCAGCCGGGGACGTTTCTATTTCATCTCGAGCGAGCCTTCTCCCTTCGCCCCTCCTCAGAGAGAGGAGGGGATGTCAGAGGGCGGATCGTCTTCCAGGTCCTTCAACAAATCCTCGAGCCTCGGCTCCCCCCAAAGGTTAAACTCGCGCAACGACTGGTCCACGAGATCCTCCGCCTCATCGATATCCATCATCTCTTCAAGAATCAAATGGTTGATCATTTCCGCGCGACACTCGGGTTTTGGTCGGACGCCCCCGGTCTCGTTGTAACACATCGATCGGAGCTGTTCTTTGGTGGCCATACGATGCGTATCTTGCACGGTCTCCCGTCTCCGGTCTAGTCTTGGGTGATGCAGGCACTGCGCGCGTGGCTCAAGATCCATCTATGGAAGATGGCTGCCGTGTTACCGATCGTGGCACCGATGTACCTCGTGCGGTTTTCCGTTTTGGGATTTCCGTCCACGTTGCTTGAAGCGTACCTCCTCACTCTGTTCGTGCTTTTCACTTGGACGTTTGGCGTCGATGGTTGGAAACGAGGCATTGCACAGCTTGGTTCCTGGCGAGCCCCCGTCTTCGCATGGACGATCATCACATGCGCCGCCGCGCTCTGGTCACCAGACATCGTGTCGGGCCTCGGCTTGTGGCGCGCGTATGTGCTCGAGCCCGTTCTTGTATTCGGGTCCCTGTTCGTTCTTTTGGACGATGAGCTGCGTCGGGCTTGGGTGTACAAGAGTCTCGCTGTTGCGACGATCCTCCTCGCGCTCTGGGGCGTGATCGAGTTTCTCACGGGCGTCGGGATTCCGTCTCCGTGGAACGTGCCGATCGTCGCCGGTCGTCGAGCTACCGGTCCTTTCCCATTTCCGAACGCGCTCGCGCTCTTCGTTGTGCCCATCGGCGCCTGGGCCTTTGGTCGTTGGCTCTCCCATCCACGCGAGGGGT
>CAYGDS010000100.1:0-4216 GCA_964348595.1 uncultured Gammaproteobacteria bacterium
CCGCTCGTGCGCGGCCAAGGAAACTTCGGCTCGATCGATGGCGACAGCGCCGCCGCCTATCGCTACACGGAGTCCAAACTCTCGGCCATCGCCGAGGAGATGCTCTTCGATATCGAAAAAGACACCGTCGATTTCCGTCCCAACTACGACGGTTCGCACCAAGAGCCGCGCGTGTTGCCGGCCAAGCTTCCAAACCTGCTTTTGAACGGTACCCTCGGCATCGCCGTCGGCATGGCGACCAACATCCCACCTCACAATCTCACGGAGCTCTGCGACGGCGTGAGCGCCTTAATCGAGGACCCCGACATCTCTATCGATGATCTCACAAAGATCATCCCAGGTCCGGATTTCCCGACCGGCGGCATCATCTACGACACGAACGCCATCAAACAAGCCTATGCCACCGGCAAGGGCGGCATCGTGATGCGCGCCAAGACAGAAATCATCGAAGAAAAATCCGGAAGCTTCCGTATTATCGTTGATGAACTCCCGTATCAAGTGAATAAGGCGCAGCTCATCGAGAAAATCGCCGAGCTCGTCAATGATAAGAGAATCGAAGGCATCCGCGATTTGCGCGATGAATCAAATAAGGACGGCATTCGTATCGTCGTCGAGCTGAAGAAAGATGCATACCCGAAAAAAGTCCTGAACCAGCTCTTCAAGTTGACGCAGCTTCAGGAAACATTCCACGTCAATTCGCTCTGTCTCGTCGATGGCATCCAGCCGCGCATCCTCACCATCAAAAACCTGCTCGAGGAATACCTTGGACATCGCAAAGTCGTCGTGCGACGCCGCACACAATATGACCTCGATCGCGCGAAGGAACGCATGCACATCCTCGAAGGGTTGCGCATCGCGCTCCTCAAGATCGATCAAGTCATCGAGACGATCAAGAAGTCCAAAGACAAGGATGAGGCGAAGGTAAACTTGATCAAAAAGTTCAAGCTCTCCGAAATCCAAGCGCAGGCGATTCTCGACATGCGTCTCCAGCAGCTCGCGAACCTCGAGCGGCTCCGCGTCGAACAAGAATGGGAAGAGAAAAAGAAGCTCATCGAGGAGCTCGAGGGCATTCTTGGGTCGGCGAAGAAAATTCTCGGCATCATTAAAAAGGAAACCGGCGACCTCAAGGAGAAATTTGGTGATGAACGCCGGACCAAAATCATCCCGGGCGCCGTCGGCGAATTCTCGATGGAGGATCTCGTGCCACAGGAAGAGACACTCGTCATGCTCACCGATGACGGCTACATCAAACGACTGCCGCCGGACACGTTCAAGAGCCAGGGACGCGGCGGCAAGGGCGTGATCGGCCTCGAAACCAAAGAGGAGGACGCCGTGCGCACCATGTTCACCACGAACACGCATACGGAAATATTGTTCTTCACCAACCGCGGCCGCGTATTCCGTCTGAAAGCCTACGATCTCCCCGTCGGAAGCCGCACAAGCAAGGGCCAGGCCATCGTGAATTTCCTACAGCTTGCTCCGGGCGAGAAGGTTTCCGTTACACTTCCGATGGACGACATGGATGGCTCCAAGTTCCTCGTCATGGTGACGAAGCAGGGAACCATCAAGAAATCTTCGCTTGAAGAATTTGCAAACGTGCGTCGTTCCGGCTTGATTGCCATCGGCTTGCACGAAGGCGACGAGCTCATATGGGTGAAGCCGTCGAACGGGGACGACGACATCTCGCTTGTCACGCGCGAGGGGCAGTCCATTCGTTTCTCAGAAGAGGACGTGCGCGCCATGGGACGCAATGCCGCAGGCGTGCGCGGCATCAAGCTCAAGAAAAAGAATGATGAAGTCGTCGGCATGGATGTCATCAATCCGAAGCTCGCCGATAAAGGCTTGCTCGAGCTCTTCGTCATCACGGAGAACGGGTTGGGCAAGCGCACGAGTCTCTCCGAATACAAGCAGCAAGGTCGCGGTGGCTCCGGCATCCGCACCATGAAGGTGACGGGAAAGACCGGCGGCGTGATCGCCGCGTTCATCTCCGGCAAAGATGATGATCAGGACCTCGTCATGATTTCCAAAAAGGGCATCGTGGTGCGCACTTCCTTCAAGAGCGTGCCCTCGCTCGGCCGCGATACGCAGGGCGTTCGTCTAATGCGATTCAAAGAAGATGGAGACCACGTCTCCAGCGTGACGTTCGTCTGACCCGTCTTTCGTCTCCCCTGTAGCCATGGGAGACACCGGTCAAGCGTAGAGAACAGAAAAGCGGTCCGACGAGATGTCGGACCGCGTTTGTCAGAGCTCGGTGGTATAGAAACCATCGAGCTTTTCGAAATCGACCGTCGTTCCAGTACTGAACTTCTCGCCAATGCGGAGTTCGAAGTGGATCCTGTGCTTGCCCGCCTCGTCCAGCACGTAGCGGACCTCGAGCTTCGTGGCCGGTGCAGCGACCAGCGACAGGATGCGGTCAACGGTGTAATGACCGTCCCCTGCGCACTCCCACGGCCAGATGAGCTCGCAGACTAGCTCCGAACTGATCGCGGCGTAAGGGAGCGCCTTGAGGGGGAGCGGCTCATCCATCTCGACTTCGGTGCACTCGCCCGAATCGATGTAGATGAGGATCGAAACCCGCGCCGTCCCAACGACCTCTGGCGTTGTCCTGAGGTGTAGGCTGTAGGGATTCGGATCGTCGATCCGAACGCCGTGGTGTACGTATTCGTGGATGTCCTCTCCACCGTCTTCGTCTTCGATCACGCGCATGATTTCACATTCCTGTTTTGGGTTGGCGCTGAAGCTACATAACCAGAAATACGCATTTATGTCAAGCGCCCCTGACCAGATTCGGTCGGGGGCGCGTTCGTTCAATCGAGCTGATCAAGCTGAGCTCGACTGAGCTTGGTTCAGTCGTCTGTTTGCACGCGAGCCTGTCTCCGGTGCGGCCCGTCACCACCCTGCTCGTCGAGGATTTCCTTCTCGATCTGTTCCTCGTCCATGCGCATTTCTGCGATGCGGACGCGTATCTGTCGGAGCTCCTCGCGCTTGTCGGCGGGTCGCGGTTCCTCCGTCGAATCGATGCCGAGCTCCATCTCGAGGCATTCTATTTCCGCCCGGAGCTTGTAGGAGAGATCGCGCTTGATCTCTTGCTGAAACTCCAGGGTCGACATCGTGTTGTCGCGGATGCTACCGGAACTCACTGGCTCCGGGAGCGATTCGAGCACCTGCTCGATATCCGACTGTTCCTCCAGACACTTCTTGAGATCCCATCGAAGCACGATGAGGCGCTTCTTCGCTTGCAAGCGCGCGCGGATCTCCTTGTTGTCGAGGCGTCGTGCGTCCCACCTGCGGAAGGCGTCCCAAGCGTCGCGATGCCAGCCAGTCAACCTGGCAATGAACGCACCGACGGCCACACCTGCTGATGCCAAGACGACCCACACGACGACCCATTCGATCATGTAATGCTCCTTTAAATGTGCATCGTGAGGCTAATCTATTTCGACGAATATGTCAATGGAAAAGCCCCCGATCAGAATCGATCGGGGGCACGTGTGTTCAGTCTTCCGTTCGGACGGCACCGGGCTTCCGGTAAGGGTCGCGATCCCTGCCCTCGTCGAGGAGGCTTTCTTCGAGTCGCTCAGCCTCTACGAGGGAGTCCGCTTTTTCATCGCCCAGTTCTGCGATGCGTACGCGTAACCGTTTCAGCTCCTCGCGTCTTGCCTCAATCCGGTCAGAGAACGCGGGCGTAGGCGGCGGCTCTCGCTCTTTGATTCGCCGCTCGAGCAGCAGGATGTGTTCTTCGAGCGGTTGGCAACGTCGCCTGCTTTCTTCGGCTCGAACCGCCCAAATAGCCTGCTGATCTTTGACGCACTCGCGAAGCTCGGAAGAGATGTCCAGCCGTTTCCAGCTCGCATCGACCTTCCACTGTTTTGTTCCTTGATTGTATCGAAGGTACTTATCGATCCAATATGCGAGCGGGTCTTCGCTATGGACGCGGAGTCGGTCCTTCACGGAGCGGTGGCTCGTCTCTTTCAGCTCGTTCACGAACTCGAGGAAGGCGAAATACAGCTCGAGTGGATGCACGATGTTTACAACCGGCCTTACGGATGCTCCCGCGAGATAGTCGGCCGTCACAAGCTCCAGCCGCAACTTCTCCTTGCTTTGCTCAAGGAGAAAGCGAGCGGGCGGGATTAGCAAGCGGGGGAGCTTCCGGTCAGATGCAAGTATGACTCGCCTCGCCGCGAGCCCGAGCCCACCGACGCAGAGTAGACAGCTC
>CAYGDS010000101.1:0-4144 GCA_964348595.1 uncultured Gammaproteobacteria bacterium
TCCGCCGAGGGCCTCGCGCTTCCGCAATTCGTGGGAGGCAGTCTCGGACTCGAAGGCCTCACTTCCGCCGAGGGCCTCACGCTTCCGCAATCCGTGGGAGGCGATCTCTATCTCTCCAGCCTCACCTCCGCCGAGGGCCTCACACCTCCGCAATCCTTGCGAGGCGAGCTCTTTCTCAATAGCCTCTCCGCTGAAGAAAAAGCCAAGCTCCGAAAAGATCGTCCGGATCTTTATATTGTGTAAGAACGATATGCTCCGCCCCGAAGCCAATCCCTTCGCTAAGACTCCCAAAGGCCCGCTCAAACCCAAGCGGGAGCTGGTGGAAGCATATCTCGGCAAAGAGGCGGCGGGATTGTTGGAGGATGAGGTGAGGAAACCGTCGGCTCATGACGAGGGCCTTGGACTAGTCGAAAATCTTTCGAAAGAAGAACAGGATGCTCTTCGCAAAGAACGCGAATCTCGCATCTGGACCAAACGGCAATACTACGAATGGGCAGAAGAATATCTCGGATTAGACAAGACATGGGTCGATGAAACATTCACATTCCATCCTGATGGCACGACGAGCGTGGAGAGAGATCTCATTTGCCATGATCTAGCTGAACCAATTCTGCCGAAGGGGCTAAAGGAAGTTAGAGGCGATCTCATTCTCTCCGAGCTCACCTCTGCCGAGGGCCTCACGCTTCCGCAATCCGTGGGAGGCAGTCTCTATCTCGACGGCCTCACGTCAGCCGAGGACCTCACGCTCCCGCAATCCGTGGGAGGCAGTCTCTATCTCAGCAGCATTCCATCTGCTCAAAAGGATGTATTGAGGCAAAGATATCCGAAACTGACGATTTTCTAATATCTGTCCCCAGCCTTCTTCCAAGTTGGCCGCACCCGCCCCCCGATTCTGTGTGTAGAATCGGGGTTTTTGTTTCTGCATGCTACAATCCCATCAGATATGCGACGGTTGGATCTTACATTCAGCGCGCTCCTCCCCCCGCTCGATTTTCTTGCTTTGCTTGCCGCGGCTGTGACCGCGTATGCATTGCGTTTTTCCAAGTACTTCACCGACATTCGCCCGATCCTCACAGACATCCCGTTCGGCGATTATATCGCAAGCGCCGCCGCCTTCGCCCTCGTGTGGATCGCGCTCTACGCGATCGCCGGGCTCTACGCCATCCGACAGCCACGTATCTGGTACATGATGGGTCGCGTCATCCTCGCATCGACCGCCGGAATCATGGTGGTGATCGCCACCGTCTTTTTCAGCCGCGAGTTCCAAACGTCGCGTTTCGTGATCCTCGCCGTGTGGGGGCTCGCGATCTGTTACGTCATCACGGGTCGCGTGGCTCTGACCATGCTCCGGAAGGCTCTCCTCCATGGCCGCGTCGGACATTTGAAGACAGCCGTGATCGGCAGTGGCAAATCCGCCCAAGACGTCGTACGGCTCTACAAAGATCATCCGGTGCTTGGGTTCAGTATCGTCAAACAGCCTAAGACGTGGAACGACGCCGTAAAGGGCGAACTCGCGGAACTGGCACGTAAGGGCCGCCTGGACGCCGTCCTGCTCGCGGATCCAGATTTGAAGCGCGAGACCGCGCTCGACCTCATCGCCTTTGCCGAAGAACACCATCTCGAGTTTCGCTATCTCGCCGATCTCTTCAGCGCCACGTTTACACGTGTCGAGATGCACACCGTCGGCGGCATCCCGGTGATCGAGGTCAAACGCACACCGCTCGATGGATGGGGTCGTATCTTCAAACGCTTGTTCGATGTGCTCGTCGCTTCCGTGCTCCTCCTGCTCGCCTCCCCAATCCTTCTCTTCGCAACGATCGCCCTCATGTTCGAGGACGGCTGGCCCGTGATCTTCAAGAATGAACGCATCGGCGAGCGTGGACGCTCGTTTCTGACCTACAAGCTGCGCTCGATGTGGCGCAAGACGTCCATTGGCCCGCAATTCGGAAAATCGAAAGAGAATCTCTTGCTCGAGGCCAAGCTCATCAAAGAAAAAAGCATCAAAGAAGGACCCGTGTACAAAATCGCGGACGATCCGCGCGTAACACCGGTTGGCCGAGTCCTACGCCGCTGGTCCATCGACGAACTGCCACAGTTTTGGAACGTGCTCACGGGAACGATGTCACTCGTGGGCCCACGCCCGCACCAACCGCGTGAAGTCGCGCAGTATGAACCGAGGCATCGGCGCGTGCTCGCGATCAAGCCCGGCATCACGGGACTCGCCCAAATCAGCGGGCGTTCGGATCTCGACTTTGATGATGAAATTCGCCTCGATAGTTGGTACATCGAACATTGGTCGCCCGCGCTCGATATGTACATCTTGCTCAAAACACCTTTCGCCGTGATCCGTCGCAAAGGAGCGTACTAGCGACAACTCTTGACGACCGGATGGCAAGCGGTTGCTCGAACCGTAAGATGCAGGCATGGCTGCTCCGCGCATCGCGCTTGTTCACGACTACCTCGTCCAAGACGGGGGCGCGGAGCGCACGCTCCTCGCTTTGCACGAGATGTTCCCGCGCGCGCCCATCTACACATTGTTTCATGATCCGGAGCGCACGCACGCCGGGTTCAAGCATGCGGATATCCGACCCTCGCGCCTGCAAAACCTCCCGTTCGCCGCGCGGCATTATCAGTGGTACTTGCCGCTCATGCCCGAGGCCATCGAAAGTTTGGATCTCACAGGATACAACCTGGTCATTTCGAGCTCCTCGAGTTTCGCCAAGGGAGCTCTCGCCGATCCGCAGGCGTTCCACATGTGCTACCTCCACACGCCGACGCGGTTCCTTTGGCAAGAGCGCGTCGGATATGTGAACGAGCTGCCGAGACCGCGTCTCGTCAAAATGCTCCTGCCACCGTTCCTCCACAAACTGCGACAGTGGGATCGCCTCGCGGCGGATCGCCCGGATGTGCTGCTGACGAACAGTCACGTATCTCAAGCGCGCATCCGCCGGTATTATCAGCGCGAGTCGACGATCGTGGAGCCGCCGGTGGACATCGAGCGCATCCAGGTTTCGACTCGTCCGGGACAATTCTGGCTTACCGGCGGCCGGCTCGTTGCCTACAAGCGCTTTGACCTGGTCGTCTCGGCATTCGCAAAGCTCAACATGCCGCTCAAAATTTTTGGCGATGGACCCGAGTATCCCAAGCTACGTCGCATGGCCGGGCCAAAAACCGAGTTCCTCGGCCACATTAGCGAGGACGTAAAGATCGAGCTCTTCCAAAACGCCATCGCCTTCCTGCACCCGCAGCTCGAGGATTTTGGGATCACGGCCGTCGAGGCCATGGCGGCGGGAAAACCCATCATCGCCTTTGGCCAAGGAGGAGCCGCCGAGACCGTGCTCGATGGCGTCACCGGTCAGTTCTTTGAAATCCAATGTTGGGAAGATATCGGGAATGCCGCTATCCGGTTTGATCCGTCGCGGTACGATCCCAAGCGTATTCGTGCTCATGCCGAACGCTATTCCAAAAAACATTTTCAAGAGCGGATCCGCGCACTCATTGATGAACACATGACACGAGTATGACCCCGTGTCACAACTTCGATTTTCTCACGTTTGTATGATTTGCCTCATGAAAGCTGCGTCTGCGAATCGATTGCGTTGGCGCAGCGATTTAAGCCGCACAGGCAGCTTATCGAAGTTGTGGCACGGGGTATGAACGTCTTGATCGACGCGCGCCCGCTCGTCGACCCGCACTCGGGCGGCGTGCGCCGCCTCGTGACCGGCCTCGTCCGAACCATGCTCGCCGCATTCCCCGAGCATCGGTTTGTGCTTGCCACGACGGGTGCGACGGAGCTCCCTCTACCGTTTGCGCTTCCAGCGAACGCGACGCGCATCCACCGCAATGCGCCGAACAAGATCCTGAATCTCGCAATTGTCCTCGGCATCACCTCTTTCGATCGGCTGTTTGCGAGTACGAAAGCCGATCGACTGATGGTCACCAATGTCGGATTCGTGGGAGCGCCGAGCATCCCCTACTCCCTTTTGGTTCACGACGTTTCATTCTTGATCGAGCCGCGCTGGTTCTCGCCGAAGGCACGCGCGTGGCACCGGTTCGTCGCCGCAAGACGATTGCTCCAACGCGCCGACACCCTATTCGCGGTGTCCGATCGTACACGACGCGATCTCAAGCGCGTGCTCAATCG
>CAYGDS010000102.1:0-4105 GCA_964348595.1 uncultured Gammaproteobacteria bacterium
CTTCTCGATGCGTGCCGTTGTTCCGCATTGTGTTCTCCTGTGTTGAAGGAACGTGCCTAGGATACTAGCGCAAAATATTAAAAAAGTCAATGCTACGCATCCGGCCATGGGGTCAGCAACTCATACCCATCGTCCGTCACGGCCACGGTCACTTCAAAATGCGCACACGTGCTGTGGTCCGCCGTCACAACGGTCCATTGGTCGTCTTTAAGATGCACTCGCCACCCCCCAAGCGTCACCATCGGTTCGATCGCAAGCACCATCCCTGTTTGCATCTTGATCTCCGGCGCGTGGCGGTCGCGATAGTTCGGCACCTGCGGCTCCTCGTGCACGGCGTGTCCGACGCCGTGTCCAACGAGATCACGTACGATGCCGTAGCCCTTTGGTTTGAGATAGTCCTCGATGGCTGCACCAATGTCGGTGATGAGGGCTCCTGCTTTGATGACCGAAAGTGAACGCACGAGTGACTCGCGCGTATCGGCGACGAGATGTTTCGTTCGTTCGTCGACGGTGCCGACGATGACCGACGTCGCCATGTCCGTGCAGAGTCCGTCGACCCACACGCCAATATCGAGGCCAACCACGTCGCCGTCTTTGATAATGCGGTCTGGAACCGGAAGGCCATGCACGACCTCATCGTTGATGGAGATGCAAACGGCGCCCGGGAACCCCGGCGTGTGTTTGTCGATCTTGTATCCGAGAAACGAGGGCTCTGCTCCCGCCTCGGCAAAACGCGCACGCGCGAGATCGTCGAGTGCTTTGGTGGATGCCCCAACCACGCACGCGGCGCGCAGCTCGCGCAGCACGGACGACAAAAGCGCGCCGCCTTTGCGGAGCTTCGCGATTTCCTCGGGGGTTTTGATCAGCGACATGCAGGCATGGTGTCAGTAACTTTCGTTTACGTCAAAGGGTTCAGTATGACCAGAAATTCAAACGGCCCCTGGCGGAGTTGCCAAGGGCCGAGTGAGTAAGGGTTGGGGAAAGAGCTTCAGGCAGGTTCGCACCGAGCCCTGTCGAGCTGAACTCGATCAGCTCGTCTTGCGAACGAGGAGCAAACGATGCCAGACCCTCAAACGAGTGCCGGCCCAGCATTCTTTCAGGCGCATACCGAGGAACAAAGGATGCCTGCCGAGTATCGGCACGTACCTACGCAAGTCTGAGCCTACCTTCACCGTTCCAAGGGCGAAGATTTCATGTCCGTTCCGGTGCGCTGGTACTGCATCTTCGAATGCAGCAAGCTCGATCGCGGTCGCGAAGCGATAGCCCCTGCGATAGGAGTGAACGTCGAGACCCTTCCAGATCTCGCAGATCCCTATGTCGAGGAACTCGGTCGGGACTTCCGCGACATGGAAGATGCGTTCGCCGGGTGATTCGTCGATCGACTCATATCCCACAAGAAATCTCGTGCGGTCGAGCGTGCTTCCCTCATGAGACCTCGTAGCGTCGAGGAACTGATCAGAGAACAACTTCTTGTGGTTCCCCTCGCCCGGGTATCTACCGGGGCACACTTCCGCATCGTAGCGATAGCTCACCTGCACCCGATAGTGGTCAGGAGGAAGGTTGCTACGATAGGACACGATCTCAACCGCCTGTTGCTTTCCCATGCCGACCTATCTTCTCCCCGACTCACCCATTATCCCGCAGAATTGCCGGATTCTGGGCTCGTCTACTGAGCGCAAAGCGCGTGTGAAGGAACGGCTCTGTTTATCACAAATTTGTATTATTGTCAAGCAAACCCAAGCTTCCCAAGCTTCCGCGTCAGCTCCTCAAACAACTGTTCGATGGTCTGGTCCGCGTTCACGGCAAGGAGGACGCCGCGCTGGCGGTAAAAGCCGGCCATGGGTTCCGTCATAAAATGATATGCCGCGATGCGTCGGCGCGCCGTCTCCTCATCATCATCCTTGCGCCGAATGAGTTTGCGCGTACACACGGGACATTTCGCTAACGATGCGGGGAGCTGCGACTCGTGGAACATGCACCCGCACGTACCGCAATGCAATCTCCCCTTGAGCCGCTTGACGGCAACCGCGTCCGGCATCTTGAGTTGAATCGCGATATTCACCTTCCCGATCTTATCGAACGCCGCGGCTTGTTCCACGTTACGCGGATGCCCTTCGATCACAAATCCATCATTCAAATCAAACGACTTCAATTGTTTTTTCATGACCGCATCGACAAGCTCGTCGGGTGCAAGCATTCCGGCATCGACATACTCTGCGATCATACCGCCGACCGGTGTCCCCTCGGCCATCTCGGCGCGAAACAAATCACCTGCCCCAATGAACGGCACATCGTGACGTTCTGCGAGGAGCCGACCTTGGGTGCTCTTTCCAGACCCTGGAGGGCCAAAAAGAACGGCACGTGGCAATTTACGAGCCATATCCCCATCCTACCACACCACCCGTAGCCCGTACCCCATAACCCTTCAGGCTACTCACTACTGACTACTCACTACTTGCTTTAGTAAGCGTCGTACTCCCGCATGGTGAGCTGCGATTCTATTTGCTTGAGCGATTCGATGACGACGGAAACGACGATGAGCAAACTTGTGCCACCGAGCGCGAGCGTCGTGGTACCTGTGGCCGACTGAGCGAGAATCGGCGCGATGGCGATCAAACCAAGAAACATCGCTCCTCCCAAGGTGATGCGGCTGATCACGGCCTGGAGATAGTCTGCCGTTGGCTTACCAGGACGAATGCCGGGGATAAATCCACCGCTCTTTTGCAAATTCTCCGCGACGCGCTCAGGCTGGAAAACAATGCCCGCGTAGAAATACGTGAAGAGTACGACGAGGAGGAAATATAACGCGCCGTAGACTGCTTGATTTTGAAGCGTGACGATGAGCCAGGTTGCCGCCTGCGCAATCCACGGCGAGCGTGCCTGCGTGAAGAATTGCGCGATCACGGTCGGAAACAAGAGTAGCGAGATCGCGAAGATGATGGGGATGACGCCGGTAAGGTTTACACGCAATGGGAGCGACGAGGCAACACCGCCCACCGACGTGCTCATGCCACGCGATTGACGCGCGTATTGCACCGGCACGTTGCGTTGTCCTTCACTTACGAAGACGACACCCGCGATCGTGAGTAATGCGACTGCGGCGTAGAGCACGACCGTGAACAGCTGTGTCGAATCGTAGGTGGCGAGAAACTGCCGGAGCATCGACGGCAAATCGGCGACGATGCCGGCGAAGATGAGAAGCGAAATACCGTTGCCAACCTTTTTTTCCGACATGAGCTCACCAATCCACATGAGCAATAAGGTTCCTGCTGTCACCGAAAACACAATCATCGCGATGTGGAGTGGATCCGTTTTCGTGAGCACAGGCACGGGTGAATTGCGGAGGAGCGACAAGAGCGCGAACGATTGTACGATCGCGAGCGGCACCGTGAGCATGCGCGTCCACTGGTTAATTTTTTGGCGCCCTTGTTCCCCCTCCTTTTGTATCTCCTCGATGCGCGGCACGATCATGCCGAGCAATTGGAAAATAATGGATGCCGTGATGTAAGGGCCGACGCCAAGCGCGACGATGCTGAAATTGGCGAGCGTGCCACCCGAAAACAGGTTGAGCAGTCCGAGGGCCTGGTTGGTATCAAACAAACGGCGAAGCGCCACGAGGTCGACGCCCGGCAATGGGATGTTGGCCGCCACTCGGAAGATGACCATCATGATGATCACGAACAAGAGGCCATTGCGCACCTCCTTAATTTTCCACGCTTGGCTCAATTTATCCAACATACATGATGTGCTGGGTTATTTCTTTTTGGACTGCTTCTTTCCTGGTAACGCGACGGAACCGCCTGCGGCTTCGATCGCGGCTTTGGCACCGGCCGATGTTGCGACCTGCACCGTCAGTTTCTTATCGATTTTGGCACTCCCGACGATTTTTGCAGAACGTGTAACGGAAGATACAAGGCCCTTGGCCCTGAGCGAGGCGAGCGTCACCGCTTCTCCTGCGGCAAAGACACTGAGGCGCTCGACCGGAACGGTCGCGGCCTTGTCGTATCGGCTCTGAAAGCCGCGCAACTTTGGAAATCCAAGCAACATCTGCTTCAAGCCCTTGAGCTTGAGGTTCTTGCGACCTCCGGTGCGAGCGCCTCAGTGT
>CAYGDS010000103.1:0-4102 GCA_964348595.1 uncultured Gammaproteobacteria bacterium
CTTGGAGAAGGCCTCCGAGATTCGCTATGGACGCCTCCCACAAATCGAAAAACTAAAACAAGAACACGAGACGAAGTTGAAAGAGCTCCAAGGCAAGCGCGGGCTTTTGAAAGACGCTGTGACGGAGGAGGAAATCGCGAACGTGGTCGCTCGCTGGACCGGGATTCCCGTCTCGCGCATGCTCGAATCCGAGGGCAAAAAACTCGCCACGCTTGAGGCCGAGCTCCATAAGCGCGTCATAGGCCAAGAGGAGGCAGTGAAGGCCGTGTCGAATGCACTACGTCGCTCGCGTGCGGGTATTGGCGAAGAGAAGCGCCCTATTGGTTCATTTCTCTTTCTTGGACCGACAGGTGTGGGCAAAACCGAACTCGCCAAGGCGCTCGCTGAAATCATGTTCGATGACGAGGAAGCCATGGTCCGCGTCGACATGTCGGAGTACATGGAGAAACACGCCGTGAGCCGCATGCTCGGCTCGCCACCCGGGTACGTAGGATACGAGGAGGGCGGTCAGCTCACGGAAAAAATTCGCCGTCGGCCGTATTCCGTCGTCCTGCTCGATGAAGTCGAGAAAGCGCACCCGGATGTCTTCAATACCCTCCTGCAGGTGCTCGACGATGGTCGACTGACCGACGGCAAGGGCCGCACCGTCAACTTCAAGAACACGGTCATCATTATGACGAGCAACGTCGGTTCCGATCTCATCCTCGACTTCGGCAAGAAGCGCGGCGAGATTGGCTTCGGAAACGGGGAAGATGAAAAAACGTCAACCGCCGAGCAAGTAAAGGCGATGGTCATGGAGCGTCTGCGTGATCACTTCCGTCCGGAGTTCTTGAACCGCGTCGACGAGATCGTCATGTTCCAGTCGCTTGGACGGAAAGATCTCAAGTTCATCGTGGAGCTTCAGCTCGCGCAGGTTACGAAACGCCTTACGGATAAAAAGATTGACCTAACGTTTACGGACAAGGCTAAGGCGCTCATCGCTGAAAAAGGCTATGACCCAAGCTTTGGCGCGCGACCCCTGAAGCGCGCGATCCAAGATCTCGTGCTCGATGAGCTTGCACTCAAAATTGTTGAGGGGAAGATTAAGGAGGGAGATGGGGTGAATGTGGATGCGGCGAAGGAGGAGATTGTGATCAGATAAAAAAAACTGCCCCGACTCGCGGGGCGTTTTTTTATTGTGTCGCAAGATACACCCCCACCGCCGCAGCGGTCTCACCTCGCAACACGCGCGGACCAAGCGAGGCGATCTCCCACTTGGCCTTACGTGCGCTCTCGGCCTCCTCGCCCGACCAACCGCCCTCGGGACCGACCCAGAGACCACACCGCACCCCCAACCCCTCTCCTTCAGAAGGAGAGGGGCGAAGGTGCGAGGTGGCGAGGGGGGTTGGGGTGAGGTGTAGGAACACATTCCGATCATTCCCTTTTGCATGCGTAAGCGCGTCGTGGAACGACATCGGCTCGTGGACGATGGGGACGCGCCCGCGGCCGCTTTGTTCGGCCGCCTCCTTGGCTATTTCTTGGAGACGCTCGCGCTTCACATCTTTTTTGATGGTACGATCGCTCACGACCGGCACGATCTCGCCGACGCCGCACTCAACGGCCTTTTGCACTGCCCACTCAAAATTTTCACGCTTCAATATCGCAGCGTAAAGCACGACGTGACGCGAGGGCTCAGCCGCGTTCGGACGACGTTCCTCGCGGATACGAAGCGCGACGGTTTTTTGATCCAATGCTTCGATTTCATACACCGCTTCGTGGCCTTGCCCATCACACAGGATGAGACGCTCCCCCACCTCAAGCTTGAGCACGCGCGCAAGCTGATGCACGAACTCCTTGTCCTTGATCTCAAGATGCGCTCGTTTGAGATCAAACAAGCCGATGAATCGATGTAACTTCATTATTCCTTGATGGCTTTTTGCACTTCCTTCCACTGACTCATGAGGAACGCGCGCACCTGCGGAACCTCCTTTGCAGCGATCTCTTTAGACTTTTTGTAATACGCGAGCACCGTGTCAACGATGTCCTCATATGACGCTTTACTCATCGTCGATGAGCTCTTGAGCTTTTTCATAACCTGCTTCTGGAGGATCATGGCCTTCTTCTGCGCAGTGGACGTCAGCTGCTTTCCTTTTCGTGACTGAAGAAAGAGTCCGGACGCGAGCCCGATGATCGCCCCAGCAATGAGACCTGCGCGCAGATGTGAGGATCGTTTCTTTTCCATAGACATGACGATAAAGAGTGAACACCCGGAGTATAGACCTTTTTGTCCGTTCACGCGAACGACATGCTACACTATCGCCGTATGCGCCGAAAAAGCGAAAAGGTTCCTCTTGATTTCATTTCGATCGGTGATTCAACACTCGACGTATTCGTGATGATCAACGAGGCCAGTCTCTCGTGCCAATTGAGCAAAGAGGAGTGCCTTCTTTGCCTGGATTACGCGGAGAAAATACCAGTCGAGGGGGTGACGAAAATTAATGGCGCCGGGAATGCTTCCAATGCCGCCGTGGCCGCGAGACGCTTGGGGTTGCGCACGGCGATTGTAAGCATCGTCGGCAAAGATGTCCTCGGTCGTGAAATCATGCAGGGCTGGAGAGACGCTAAGATCTCAACGAAATATGTTCAGATCGATCCAGAGCGTGATACGAACTATTCGACGGTTCTCATATTTCAAGGTGAACGTACCATCCTTGTACACGCGGAGCCGCGTACGTATCGTCTCCCTAAGCTCGATGGGGCAAAATGGATCTATTACACGGCCCTGGGACCTGACCACAATCGACTCGAAACAGAATTGCTCGCACATCTGGGTAAGCATCCGGAGCAGAAGCTGTGTTTCAACCCCGGCACCCAACACTTGAGGCGCGGAATCGAGTCCCTGAAGCGCGTTGTCGCGCGCGCTGATCTCTTCATCGTCAACAAACAAGAAGCCGAACATCTATTGCAAAATGGCGAGCGACCGATTATTAATCTCTTGACCCATTTCATCCACTTAGGGGCAAAAAACGTTGTTATTACCGATGGCCCACATGGATCCTACGCAACCGATGGCAAAAGCTTTTGGTTCTGTCCTGTGTTCCCGGGAAAAATTGTGGAACGCACAGGAGCTGGCGATGCGTACGCGACAACCTTCGTCTGCGCCCTCACGTGGGGATGGAGCATCCCGGATGCGATGCGCGCCGGGACCGCAAACGCCCAACGTGTCGTGCAATTCATCGGCCCGCAAGCGGGTCTGCTCAATAAAACCGGATTGCAAAAAGCCTTAAAAACATTCGCACGCATCAAAGCCAAGCCCTACCAAAAGAAAGGCTAGTCAAAAATCGAATCATCCATTAGGGTGCCTGGGCACTTGGGAGAACCCTTGCCAATTGAGGTCCCATGCTCATCCGATCAACGCAGGATTTGGTTCGGCTGGTGAATCCGTTGATGCGCCAAAGCGAGCCGGCCGAACGTGCCCTCCAGCTCTTTGCGCCATTCATCGAACGATCCGCACACGGATCGTTCCCCCTCGAGAAACGTACGAAGGTGCTTGATGATCTGGTCGCGAACGCCATCGCGACGAGTATGAGTGAAAAAGTCACTCGCATCGCAACGTGCAAAGAAACCTTGCACGTAAGCCCTCCGCCGGGATTCGCGTTTCAACAACGCCCCTTTCTGTGGAAGCGCCTGACCGAACGTCGCATGCGTTACCGAGAGGACGAGGGCGGGCTACGATTCGAACAGGCGATGCAGATCGGCGATATACTCCGGGTACAGCTTGAGCCTGCCATGCAAGCGTCTCATGTTCCAAACGTCGTTTGCTTCACGGTGGACGAAGCACTCCGCACCTTTCTCGTTTCCATCATCTTCGGTGACGCGTCGGAAATCCTCAGGCTCGAGGACCTGATCCACGTGCTTTCCCGAGCGGTCCCCCTCTACAAGATGCCGAGCCATCGGACATGGGCCGTGCACTTCGCGCACTAACCCCCGGCTACGTCGGGGTTTTTCCTTTTACTTTTTTCGAGAACTTCATGGAAAACTTCGTTCCCTTCCCTTCTTCCGATTCAATCCAGATGGTTCCTTGGTGCGCCTCCACGATCGCCTTTGCAATATAGAGCCCAAG
>CAYGDS010000104.1:0-4078 GCA_964348595.1 uncultured Gammaproteobacteria bacterium
CGAGGCTTCGGCTTCCGCATCGGCCTTCGCCTTCGCAGCAGCCTCTGCTTCGGCAGCCTTCGCTGCCTCCGCGGCCTCGGCCTCGGCCTTCGCCTTCGCAGCAGCTTCCGCTTCGGCAGCCTTCGCTGCCTCCGCGGCCTCGGCCTCCGCCTTCGCGGCAGCCTCGGCAGCCTCTACGGCCGCGGGGTCCGGCTTCGGTACGACGGCCTTCGGTGCCTCAGGCGCCGGCGGCGTCTCCGGCTCGGCGACCTTCTTCTTCGACCCCTTCTGACCGGGGAGCTTGGTGTCCTTGTTGAACAGTCCCATCCTGCTTCTCCTTGCGTGTTATGTCGAAATTTCGCTTAGCTAAGGGCTAAACGGTCCCTCGATGGAACGGCTCAACATACCAGAAATCGACAGAAATGTCAAGTAATACGAACAAAGCTGACAAGCCGGCTGGCGATGGGTAAGATATGCCCCATGCCCCGACCGAAACCCGTGGTCCTGCTTATCCTCGATGGCTTCGGTATTGCTCCGCCAGCCGCAGGGAACGCCGTGGTAGATGCCAAGATGCCGGTCATGAAGCGGCTGATCCAAAGTTATCCGGCTATGACAGTTCACGCCTCGGCGGGAGCCGTCGGTCTCTCGTGGGGAGAAATGGGCAATTCGGAAGTCGGTCATCTCACCATCGGCGCGGGTCGCATTTTTTATCAAAGCTTGCCGCGCATCAACCTGGCGATCGAAAATCAGGAATTTTTTTCCAACGCGGCTTTCAAGAAGGCCGTGGCACACGTCGGAAGCGCAGGCACACTGCATCTGATGGGTCTCGTTTCGCAAGGGAACGTTCACGCCTCGCAGGAACACATCAACGCGCTGCTCGATCTTTGCAAGCGCGAAGGCGTGACGCAGGTAGCGATTCACGCTTTTCTTGATGGACGCGACGCGATATACAACTCGGCCCAAGTATTCCTCACCGAACTTCAGGCCAAGATTGATGCCGTCGGTGTTGGGAAAATCGCCACGCTCTCCGGCCGCTACTGGGCCATGGATCGTGACAATCGTTGGGATCGTATCGAGAAAACGTATCGTGCGCTCGTGATGGGTGAGGGCCCTGCGTTCGGAAGTTGGCAGGAGGCGCTCCAGGCGTCGTACGCTCAACAGGTGTTCGATGAGCAGTTTGTGCCAACCGTGATCACCACGAACGGCGCACCAACGGCACAAATCAAAGACGGCGACGCGGTGATCTTTTTTAACTTTCGTCCGGACCGCGCCCGCGAAATTACGAAGCCGTTTGTGCTCCCGGCATTCAACAAGTTCGAACGCCCGTATCTCCAAAACCTGCTCTTTGTCACCATGACGGAGTTCGAAAAAGACCTCCCAGTCGAAGTCGCTTTCCCTCCAAACATCATCGAAACATGTCTCGCAAGGGTGATCGCGGACGGTGGCATGCGGCAGCTCCACATCGCGGAAACAGAAAAGTATGCGCACGTCACATTTTTCTTGAACGGGATGCGCGAGGAGGAATTTCCCGGGGAGGACCGTGTCATTATCCCAAGTCCGCGCGTGTCGAGTTATGATCAGGCCCCCGAAATGTCCGCGTCGCAGATCAGCGAGCGCATCGTCAAAGAATTAGCGGGCGGACAATACGATTTTATCGTGGCAAATTTCGCGAACCCGGACATGGTTGGCCACACGGGGAACGAGGCGGCGACGATCTTGGCGAACGAGGCCGTAGACCGATGCGTGGGGGAAATCGTTGATGCCACGCTCACGGTCGGTGGGGCCGTGCTCATCACGGCGGATCATGGCAATGCCGAAGAGGTCAAAAATCTCGTGACGGGTGACATCGACAAAGAGCATTCCACGAATCCCGTGCCATTCATTATCGTTCAGAAAGAGCTCGAGGGTCTCTCCGCGCCCACAGGTGACGTCGTCGGAGGTGATCTCTCGATGACATCCCCCGTTGGCATGCTCGCGGACGTCGCTCCCACCATCCTCAAGCTCCTGGAGCTCCGCCAACCAGAGGAGATGACGGGGCAACCACTTATCTAACGAACAATGTTAGATCCCAGATGTCAGATGTCAGAATTTGTCATGGGTCGTATATGAGAGACTGGCATTTCAGACATCTGAGTTCTGACATCTGACTTCTGACATCATATGAAAACAATTCAAGCATCTCGTGTCATCAGCACTCTCTCCAAGGTGTATCCCGAGAAAGGGATGATGGACATGGGGAGTGCCGAGGATACATTGATCGCCACCTTGCTCTCGGCGCGCACAACGGATGTGCAGGTGCTGCGTGTGTATCCATCACTACGCAAACGCTATCCGACCTTGCGCGCGCTCGCGAATGCTGACGTAGGTGAGATGGGGCGCATCATTAAATCTATCGGTTTCTACAACGCCAAAGCAAAGGCCGTGAAAGCGCTCGCACACAAACTCCTCGACGACTTCGGAGGCAAGGTTCCGCGGACCATGGACGAGCTCGTGACCTTGCCCGGCGTCGGTCGCAAAACAGCAAGCTGCGTGCTCACCTACGCCTTCAAGATTCCCGCAATCGCGGTCGACACGCATGTCTTCCGCATCGTCCATCGGCTCGGTTGGGCCAAAGGAAAAGACGCGCTCAAAGTTGAGATGGAATTGCGCAAGCTCATCCCAGAAAAACAATGGATTGACGTGAACCGCTCACTTGTCCAATTTGGTCGCGACATATGCAAAGCCGGCACCCCGCAATGCTGGCGCTGCCCGGTCGCCCAGTGGTGTGCGTACGAGCCCAAAACCCCTCATCCATGAGCCATGAACCATGAGCGTCAAGCCTGGGCCGCAGACGCTCATCGCTCATCGCTCATCGCTCATCGTGTTAGGATGATGCCATGGATCGAGACACACGCCTCGTGCGAGCGCTCATGAATCACACGAAGAATCCGCAGGTGCGTCCTCTCACCGTCTTCGCGGCGAAGTGGCTCATCTTCATCTTCGTGCCGCTCGTGGTTGTATCCGACTTGGTGCTCTGCGGCGGCGTGCCTCGAGCCATCACGTGGAACGCCGGGTGGACCCTCGCGATCGCGCTTATTCTCTCGCTTACGCTCGGCACCATCTTCTACCGCGGCCGGCCATACGTAGAGCATGTGTTCATCCGCGCGCGCATTCGTCCGCCCGTAACCATCCACTCGTTCCCGTCCTCGCACGCCGCCGCCGCCTTTGCCCTTGCGACATCCCTCGGATACACACATGCCGGTCTCGGTCTCTTCGCTCTTCTGCTCGCCGTCTTGATTGGCCTCGGTCGCATCGCCGTGGGTGTGCACTACGTCACGGACATCCTGGCGGGCGCAGGCCTCGGCATCTTCATCGCCGCGGTCTATCATACATTTGGTAACAGTCTCATCTCATGCGTGGCATAAAACTTTTTACGCTCCTCGTTGCGGCCGGGCTCGTCTACGGCTCGTATATCGCTATCTCTGAAATTTACATAGGCACGGCGCTTATCGCCGCGCCGGTGAAGCTCACGATCGAACCCGGCATGACCGGCACACAAGTCGCCGCTCTCTTGGATGCCAAAGGCGTCATTGCATCCGCGGCGCGCTACCGATGGTACGGCGAAGTGGACGCAGCCGTTCATCGTCCAAAAGCAGGGGAATACGAGATCCTGCCAGGAACAGCGTATCGTGACATCGCAAGGAAACTCGCACTCGGACCCGCGCGCCGCGAAGTTCAAGTGACCGTGATCGAAGGGTGGACGGTGGACGATATCGCGAGCCATCTCGCGGAGTCGCAGAACGTGTCTCTCGATCTTTCGTCCGCGCTCATGGGCCGTTCCGTGAACCGCGCCCCGTTCGATCCTAACTTGCGCACGCAATTCTCGTTTCTGCGATCGCTGCCGGCCGATCGTTCATTGGAAGGCTATTTGTTTCCCGATACGTACCGAGTCTGGGCCGATCAATTGCCCGACAGTCTCGTCATCAAACAGTTGAATGAGTTCGAATCCGCCATTTCGCCGCTCGCGCTCTCTCCGCGCATGGCGCCCCTTGCCTCCGTCGACGAGGCCGTGATCCTCGCCTCCATCGTCGAGCGCGAAGTGCGGAGCCCCGAAGACATG
>CAYGDS010000105.1:0-4042 GCA_964348595.1 uncultured Gammaproteobacteria bacterium
GCCCAGTCGTAGTATTGCTGTTTTGTCCAAGGGCGATTCTCCCGTTCTTTGCGAATTGCATCCTGTTCTTCTTTCGAAAGTTTTTCGACTAGACCGAGTCCCTCGTCATGAACCGCCGATTTCTTCACTTCATCCTCTAACAACCCCGCCGCCTCTTTGCCGAGATATGCTTCAACAAGCTCCCGCTTGGGCTTGAGCGGGCCTTTGGGAGTCTTAGCGAAGGGATTGGCTTCGGGGCGGAGCATAGTTAGCATCAAACATCCGCCAGCACATGTTTAAGCTGTTTGTGCATTTTGATGCGGTCGATATTGCACAGCGATTCTCCGAGCGGTTTTACGACAAGATCACTGACGGAAAAAATGCGCGCCTCGCTTTTGTCCTTGAGCTTGATAATGTCGCCAAACGAGGTCTCAGTGAGGATCGGTCGGATCTCAACAAGGTATTCAGAATAACGCAATGCGTACGCGGTGACGGCCGCGGCAAGGAACGTTAAAAAATCAAGCAGAGGCAGCAGCGCGCTGAATGTAAGACCCAACCGTCGCATAGTCTGATCGAATGGTAGCATGAAACGAAAACCCCACGCGTGTGCGTGGGGAGAGAGTTGTCAGTCGAGCTGAGCTCGATCAGAGCAGGCGGCAACCTTGTACTTGGGAGCGAAAGACGAGCACCCTGTTTTTTCCGGTGGCATGGGGTTGGAAGTGGACCTCCTCACCGCCACCGAAGAAACTGAGCTCATCTTCGATGTCCTCGCCGTAGATCAGGTACCCGGGGAGCCCGCCACGCTCGACCGGAGTTGGCTCTGAGTGGGGCGGAATGTCGAAGAGGCTGTATCTCTTCTTATCGGCGATGTTGGCGCGCGTCTGGGCGAACCCCTTCAGTCGGGCGTTTTGGAGAACATGCATGACGTCGAGGCAGTTGAGGCGATGCTCGGTGATCGCTTCCATCTCGAACCTCGAGACAATGTTCATCCTGAAGATTGGGGCCTGCGTTCCAGATGCGTAGACAAGGATGTCTGCGCTCGAGCACAGGAGAGTTCCCGCGATAACCTCAAGGTATTTGAGGTGATCTTTCTTCAGACCGCGCTGGAGGGTTCCTGGGACCATGTGGAGATCCGAGGCTTTGATCGAGCGCTCGAAGATGCTCTCCATGCAACCCATGAGAAAGAGCGTGAGGGTCTTATCGTCGATATCCATCTTGAACCTCCCCCTCTTCTTGGCACGAAACGGAATTCTTGTCAATCCTTTTGCGACGCTTGTACGGGCATGGCACAATGCCGTGCATGGCAAAGCTCTCTACGCATCTGCGGCCGTTTCTTGAGCATCTTGAAATCGAAAAAGGACGTTCTGCGCTCACCGTGCGTAATTATGAATTCTATTTGCAGCGATTCATCACGTGGGCGAAGGACCCACAGGCGGACGATATCAATGCGAAGCTTGTGCATGAGTATCGTTTGTATCTCAATCGACTCGAGAGTCGGGGAGAGGGGACCTTGAAAAAATCCACACAGAATTATCATTTGATCGCTCTGCGATCGTTCCTGAAATTTTTAGCGAAGCGCGATGTTGCATCCATGGCTCCAGAAAAAATCGAACTCGCGAAGCAGGGGTCGCGCGACGTGTCGTTTCTGGAGTCGACGGATCTTCAGCGCTTGCTCGAAGCGCCTGAGAAAGCGGAGGCGCAACCGATCATTAAACTGCGTGCCAAGGCGATTCTCGAGTTATTCTTCTCTACGGGGATGCGTGTCTCGGAGCTCGCCTCGCTCAAGCAGGATCAAATCAATCTCGCGCGCGACGAGTTCACGGTGCGTGGCAAAGGGGACAAAACGCGCATCGCGTTCCTTTCGAATCAGGCGCGCCACGCGCTCAAGGCGTATCTTGATGCTCGCGAAGACGAAGTCCCGTTTCTGTTCATCAGGCACGATCGTGCGAGAGGTGGCGGGGAGCGGGAACCGGGGTCCCTGACACCGAGATCCATCGAACGGCTCGTGCACCACTACTCGGTCGCCGCAGGCATCCCGAAGCACGTGACCCCACACACCCTGCGCCACTCGTTCGCCACGGATCTGCTTATCAACGGCGCAGATATCCGCAGCGTGCAATCGATGCTCGGACACTCCTCCATCAATACCACGCAAATCTACACGCACATCACCAACCAGCAGCTGCGGGATGTTCACAAAGCGTTTCATGGGAAACAGATGAGCGATGAGCCATGAGCGATGAACGTCAAGCATTAAACTAATTGATGAACGATGGCGGAACTATGGAAGAGCGTTATCTGGACAAACTAAGACGACTGTCGGATGAGTATGCACACACCGTATATAAGCTCTCGAAGAAGCTGCCGAAGGAGGAGCGGTATGGGCTGACTTCACAGCTCACTCGATCCGCACTGTCAGTGTCATTAAATGTCATCGAGGGATATGCGAGGAAGAGCGAGAAGGACTTCTTGCGTTTCATTGATATTGCGTTCGGGTCCTTGAAGGAATCGAAATATCTACTTGAGTTCTGCATGGAAGAGAAGTTGCTTACAGCACAAGACGGTGAACCATCCCTTTCCCTGGCAGACTCTATCGGTGGTATGTTGTGGGGTGTGTTGAAAAATCATTCCATGGATAGCTAGTCTCGTTCGTTCATGTCATACATGGTTCATGGCTCATCGATTGTTGATACCTAATCTGTCGCTCATCGCTCATGGTTCATGGCTCATCGCTCACTATGGATATTCCGAAACACGACATCCCAGCCTCTCTCCTCGCCGTTCAAGATCTCATCGATCGTCTTCCGGCAGAACGTGAGCGTCTGCTGCGTCATGAAATCCACTGGCGCGAGCGAGAACAATTACAATCTCGTGGCATCCGACGACTCATGCATGGCCATGCGTGGGTTTCGTTTCGAACGGTCTTCGCGATCGGTCTCTCCGTGTTCGTGTTTGTTTTTACACTGGGGCAATTCGCCGGACTCGCGCGCTGGGTTCAGCAGCTCCAAACGACGACGCTCGAGATCCCCAAAACGGTTCAACGGACGCTCGGCCTCTCGCTCGACTCGCTGGTGCCAACCTCAACCGTTGTTGAGTACGCAGCGCAGCTCCCGCCGATTGGGCTCGTGGAATCCGGTCTCGTCGCGCTCCTTGTCGTCATCGCGCTGCTTGCGTGGAAAGGATACAACACGTACTTTTTGCTCTTGCAGGCGCATGAGCTCAGGCGTGAGCAGAAGAGCTTGCAAGAAGAGATCGACATCTTGATGACGTGGATCGCGGACATTGACAAGACAGACAAAAAGAAGTAGATTCCATCGTTCGCGATTCGAGTCGAACCACGCCCTGGTAGCTCAATGGATAGAGCGCCGGACTTCTAAGCCGTGCTATGTAGGTTCGATTCCTACCCGGGGCACCACGTAAAAAGCTCTCGCAAAAGTGGGAGCTTTTGCGTTCGCTTCACGTGGCGCAGCCACAACGAATCTTTCGAATTTTGTCATTGCCGGAGACCTTCTTACGTGATACAGATACATCACTATGAGTGAAATACCCAAGCCGAAAAGTCCCGAAGAGCTGCTGAAGGAAGAAGGGGAAGCTCAACTCGCTGCCTGGCTGAAGGATCATCCGGAAACCGTCATCACCGCGGAAGCGCGCAGAGAAAGCGGTCCGGAAGTTGCTGAGTTCGAAGCGCTCATCGCCGCCTTTGAAGCAAAGCATTCGCTGGCTGAGTTGCATGCGATCATCGATCTCACGCCGCAAGAGGCGCCTCAGCATCCCGTACGAGAACCGGCGCGCGCGGATCTCGTGCCCATCGTCGCCAAGCTGAAGGTCCTGGAAAAGGAAACGGACATTCCTTCGGAGAAACTTGGAGAGATGAAGGCGCACTATAAGCGACTTTCAAGAGCCGTGGGAATGATCAACAGCAATAAGGTGGATCACACGAGATAGCTAGGCGAGAGCGATTCGGTTGACGGTTTCCGCGTCTGGCCCTAGGCTATGCCCCATATGGAAATCCTCTTCTCCTTCTTTTTCTGGGTCGTCGTCATCGTTTTATTCACCTCGATTC
>CAYGDS010000106.1:0-3954 GCA_964348595.1 uncultured Gammaproteobacteria bacterium
CGTATGCACAAGGTCGCTTCGTTCAGGACGCCTTCTCATGTCGGATCAAGGATCTGTTCGAGCCCAGCCTGAAGCACGTCCCCATCGAAGACATCCTCCTCGTCACCGGCGACGGCTTCGACGGCGTCGAGAGTGTGTCCGTCGCCATCGCTTGCGCGCTCCGTCATCTCGACGATCCGCGCGCCGGTCTCCTCGAGGCCGTCTCCTGCGGCGGCGATGCGGACACGGTCGCGTCCCTGTGCGGCGCCATCCTTGGAGCCAGGAATGGCCTCGAGGGCTGGCCCGAAGAGTGGCGCACCTTCCGCTCCGAGTACGTCTCAACCATGGATCTCGGCGCGCGCCTCCTCGAGGCTGCGCAGAGCACGCGCTGACTCCGCTCGACTAAACTAAAACGCCCCCCGTGATCCGCACAGCGGATTTTACGGGGGGTGATTTCGTATCAGAGGAGCCCAAGCTCGGTGAGACGCGGCTTAAGCGCGACTTCGATCTTGCGGGCGAGCTGTGCGTAGTGACGCACGCCGGCGCCGATCGGATCTTCGATGGGCGCATTGGGATCAAGGAGACGCAGCTTCGGGCCCGCGTGAGGAAACATGTCGGTGATTTGGCGCTCGCGCTGGCGCGTCACCGTGAAAATGACATCGGCCCACGCGACGAGCTCCTCGGAGAGTTCCTGGGAGTGATGATCCATGAGATCGATGCCGCGCATCAGGAGCGCGTCTTGCGCTGCCACCGATGCCGACATACCACTCCACGCCTCCGTCCCTGCGGACCTGATCTCGGCCTTCGTGCCGACGAGCTTCTTCGCGATCGCTTCCGCCATCGCGCTCCGGCACGTATTCCCACGACAAACGAACAGAATGTTCACGAGTACCTCCGCGGAGGTGTGTACCAAAAGCCCCTGATGGGGTCAAGGGGTTGACGCATGTTCAGCGTCTTGTTAAGCCATGGGTGGAGGCGGTAATGAATCAGTATCGGTTGTTGGGCAAAGCGATCGGCCAGACGAGTTCCTGCGGCGACCAGGACGTCGTCACCTTGTTCGACGAATCCTTCTACGCCGTGGACGACGACGATGCCACCAAGAAGGCGAACAAGGTCGTTCAGCGTTTGGAAGGGGAGATTCTTCGTCGCTCCGACAAAGACGACGAGATCCAGATCGAGATGTCGGTGACGCGTCACGTGAAGAGCTTCCGCTTCGTTCCTTCCGCTCCGGCCCAGCCGGCCGTCGAGGCACAGCCTGCCCGCCCCGCCTGCCTCAAGTAGACACCTCTGTCATCAGAAAAGCCCTGATGGATTACTCCGTCAGGGCATTTTCGTTACACGCTATTCGCTACTCGTTACTCGAATCTCGCTTCAACCCTCTGCCAATTCAAATTCTTCCAAAACGCCTCGACGTATTTCGCGCGCTCCGTCGGTTTGTAATCGACTGTGTACGCATGCTCCCACACGTCGAGCGCGAACACGATCTTTTGTCCGCCAAGTTGGCCGAGCTCGTGATCGCTCACCCAGACATTCAGGAGATTGCCATTTGTCTCGTCAACCACCGTGAGCACCCAGCCGATGCCGCGCATAACGGCCATGGCGCTCACTTCGCTCTTCCACGCATCGAATGATCCGTACTGCGCCTCGAGAGCCATCTTGAGCTTGCTGGTGGAACCTTCGCTTTTTTCAAACTGACTAAAATAATATTCGTGCAAACGCATTCCGTTGAACTCGAAACCGAATCGGCGCGTGAGCTCGGAGAGCTCGATGGCCATGGCCTCGGCGTTCTGCTTATGAGCCGCGATCTTTTCCATGAGCGCATTCGTGTTCTTCACGTAGCCGGCGTACAGCTTGAGGTGCTCGGCGATCTGCGTCTCGGAGAGCCCTTCCAGCGGTCCAAGAGTGAATGCTTTTGCGGTATAGGATTGTTTCATACTGCGATAGCTTGCCCTGAGCTGGCCGAAGGGTCAACCAGTTGACAGCCTTCCTTGGCCAGCGTAAGACCTGAGCGCACAATAGATCGGGTCTTTCCACCTAGCAAGGAGGTGCAGGTGTTCTCTGCGACACTCGCGTCTGACCGTGCCAAGAACCTGCTCCAGGTCGATCCGACGATCAAGCTCGGACACCTGATCGAGTTGACCGGATTCCAGCATGTGAGCCCGGACTACAAGAACCTTGAGGTGCCTCCGAGGCACCCCGCGCTCTACACGATCGAGCCCAGCCTCATCTCGTTCGGCGCACTCATGGAGCCGATCGACGTCATGGGCGGTATCACGAAGCGCCGAGTGCTGTCGGCCGACATCCGTGAACTCGTCCTGTACGTGGCACGCACGCCGGACCTCGCAGTCCCCGTCGTCGCCATGGGCACGAGCCATCACGGAGCGCAGCCGTGCGTGTACGGCATCCCTCACGGCCGCTGCCTCGGGTTCACCTACGACCCCGGTCCTTTCGCTCCGGACTGCCACTTCCTTTGCGTGCGCATCTTCAAGCTCTGATCACTTTGTCAGAGCTCTTTCTTTTTCTCGATGAATCCGTGGGCGAGCTCGAGAGCCTCTTCCCTCGTGCGGATCCTTCCGTCGTCTCGTGCCGCTTCGATGCGTTTGATTATATCGGTGAAGATCGGACCAGGTTTCATGCCCATATCGATCAGATCGCGCCCCTGGAGCAACGGTTTCGTCGGCTCTCGATCCAATCCAAGCTCATGAATCACGCGCTCGGCGTGAAGTCCTGCTTCGTATGGATTCACATCGACACCAGGGATTGTTCGTCCACGGGAATCCGCCTCGGAAGCCGCGAGCAAGACATCCCAACGCACGGGGTGGCAACGTTTAATCCATTTGCGCAGCGCGTTCGCGTATCCTGCATCGTCCATCGTTCCTTTTTCATACGCCATGTGCAGCACACCCGGCTTCAAGTGATCGCGCGCGACGGCGATCGCCGCTCGTTCGACCCCTTCGCCAAACGTGAACTTGCTGAGCAACGTCTTTGTCGGTTCCACACCCGCCTCCTCATGCCCGAGCGAGCGGATGCGCTTCACGCCATCTTTCTCGCCCATCTTGGTCGTCGACGGTTTTCCTAAGTCATGGCACAGCGCACCGACCAGGGTCTGCAATCGTTCATCTTCCGAAAAGTTTTGACTTTTGTCTTCGACGCTGAGCTCAGACGAAGCGACTTTTGACTTTTGACTTGAGATGCGGCTTGCCGCATCGAGTACCATCATCGTATGAATCCACACATCTCCTTCGGGATGCCATTCTGGGTCCTGCTGGACGTCGATCATCGCATGCAACTCCGGATATTCACGTTCGATGATCCCGAGTTCGCGCATGGCCTCGAATCCAATCGATGGCTTCTCCGATTTGAGGAGGAGCTTTTTCCATTCTTCGGTTACCCGTTCCTTTGAAAGCTCGTCGAGATCGCCGCGCTCCACCATCTCGCGCATGAGGGAGAAGCTCTCGGGCTCGATCGTGAAACCAAGACGCGCTGAAAATTGCACGCCGCGGTACACGCGCAGGGGATCATCCTGAAACCGCTCGCGATCGGTCACGCGCAGGATTTTGTTATTGATATCGTCCACGCCACCAAATGGATCGATGATTTCGCCGGTCAGTGGATCAGCCGCGAGCGCGTTCATCGTAAAGTCTCGACGTCGCGCCGCTTCTTTGATCGACATCGTCGGATCCCCGGTCACAGCGAATCCTTTGTGTCCGGCTCCCGTCTTCGATTCGCGCCGCGGGATCGAAATATCAAGATCGAGCCCATCGCCCAAGAATACCTTGAGCACGCCGAACGATTTGCCAACTGTGTCGACTTTTCCAGGAAACATCTGCCCGAGCGCTGACTCCAGGGTCTCTGCGTCGACGCCGTACACTTCGATATCCGCATCCTTCGATACGGTTCCCGTCAAACTATCACGCACAAACCCACCGACGAGCAGCGCCTGCCCGCCCATGGCCTTGATGCGCATTGCAAGTG
>CAYGDS010000107.1:0-3943 GCA_964348595.1 uncultured Gammaproteobacteria bacterium
CGGCATGTACCAGCCGCTCAGCCGGATCAGGCCATCGGTGATCGTGATCTCGTTGCCCGGGATGCGGACGTTGTTCACGATGGCCGTGGGACTCACGAACTCACCCGTGGCCACGCGGCGCACGGCGCTCGAGGAGAAGATGAGGCCATCGGCGCCTCCGACAGTCACACGATAGCGATGCGTGCCGTTGAAGAACTCACCGGGGCGATCTTCCGCATTCGCGATGTCCATGGTGACCGCGAGGTGTCGCGTCTCCCCCGCCCTGATGACGAAGGAGTCCGAGAACACGACGATGCCGCTGCTGAACGTCGGGGACGGGCCCGGAGCCATGGACGCGGGGCCCATGACGGTGCCGCCGGTGTCCATGTCCTTGATCTTGAGATCGCGGAAGAGCTCGGTGCCGAAGGACCCGCGAACGAAGTCGGAGGCCGTGAGGCCTTCGATGTGGATCGGGATCGAACGGATCTCGACGTCCTCGCTCGCGGTGAGCGCGAGGCGGAACATCGCGACGTCCTGGGAACCGCGCAGCGCCGTGCCCGCCGGAGGACCATCGAAGGTCACGGTGAGGGCGAGGGGCGCAGGCCCCGCGTCGACACCCGCATCGGTCGTCATCCAGTCGAAGACGAAGCCGTCGGGGCGAGTCGTGGGACCCGCATCGAGCTCAGCTCGACCGGAGTCCTCACCGAGCACGGGCCCGGTGTCTCCCACCGTGGGTCCCGAGTCGCCGTCCAGTGCTGCGTCCGTGGCTCCGTCGCTCGTGAGCGAGGGGCCGGCGTCGCGCGCGGGGGGATCCTCGTAGCGAACCTCGACCCTGTTGCACCCCTGCGCGAGCAGGGAGGCGAGGGCGAGCTCGATCGTAAGAATCAACGCGTACTGATTGTCACTCAACTTGGAAAAGGGCATCTCTAACCTCCATCTGCGATTCACGAATGCGCCACCATGGCGTTGTCATGAACCTGAGAGGAGGCCTGTCCGCGCAGAAATGCGGGACTGGCTCCAGGAGCGGCTCCTCCCCCTACCCCTCCTCACGTTGAGGAGGGGCTGGGGAGGAGGATCAATGTGCGAGGTACCGGCGGAACCAGCGGAGCACGCTTGGGATGTAGCGCGTGACCGTGATCTCCGGGAGCGGACGCGAGCCGCTCAAGTAGCGGGCGACACGACCTTCTCCCGCGTTGTATGCCGCGAGGGTGAGGGGGTAGTTTCCGTCGTAGCTGTTCGCGAGGATCCTGAGGTAGCGTGAGCCACCGAGGATGTTCTCGCGCGGATCGTGGACGTGGACCACGCCCATGCTCGCCGCCGTCCCTGGCATGAGCTGCATGAGGCCGCGGGCGCCGACGCGCGAGACGCAGCTCGGATCGAAGTTGCTCTCGACCCGGATGACCGCGCGGATGAAGTCCGCGGGCAGGGTGTAGAGCGTGGCCGCCTCGTTGATGTACGCATCGTAGCGATGGCTACGATCCACGGCCTGCGCGTGCGCGTCGGGCACCGGTGCCGCGAGTGCGGCAAGGGTGAAGGCCGCGGCCGCACAGACGGCCATGGCGCGGACACGAGTCGAGCTGAGCTCGATGCGAGCGTTCAACTCACACCTACCGAGGGCATGCGGCCGCGGATGAACGCGCCGCCGTCGTTGCTGTGCGGCACGTACACCCCGTTAGGGAAGTTGTACTCGGCGAGGAATCGCTCGAGCTCTTCCTCGTCGATCGTCGACGCAAGCGCGACCCACGGTCGCCCCTGCTCGTCGTACACGGCGACCACGCCGTTGTTGCGACCGAACCGGTTCGGAATGCCCTCACGCACCGACGTGAGTCGGCCGTGGAACCCGGCCTCGGATGTGTTGATCGCCGGAATGAATCCGAGCGCGAGGAGCTGTTGGATGAGTGATGTCAATGGAACTTTCCTCCACCTTTGTTCCACCACCCCGTGTGATGGAACCAAGAAGAGGTCCCCACTTCGTCGATTTCATTCGACTACGTGGGGCGCGGCCAGGTTTCATACTGGCTCTTCAGAGCATGTCGCGTGGTCAGAGAGGACTCTACGCGAAGAAGGGGCGGTGCAGATGGCTACGGCTGTCGGAAGTGCGTGAAGGCCTTGGTCTCGACGTCGATCACGACGGCCTCCCCGTTGCCGAACAGCGCGTGGTTGTAGCGCTTCATCGTCTCCAGACGCGTGGCCAGGGCGTTCACGATCTCGAACGCCTGCATGTGCGAGACGAGGATGATGGTTTCAAGGTCGTCGCGCTGTATGGCGTCGACGAGGGAGAGAGCACTCACCACGTTGGGATTGCCCTGGATGTCGCCGAGCGCCTCGTCGTAGCGGAGACCGACCACGCCGAGTACTTCCGCGAGGATCTCAGCGGTCTGTCGCGCTCGTGGCGCGATGGACGAGCAGATGCAGATCTTCTCACCGCTGTGCGTGAGAATGTGGGCTCCGAGCTCCTTGGCCTGCTCGCGACCCTTGTCGCTGAGGTTGCCACCGGCCTGGTCCTGCGCATGCCGACACACGATGATCTTGGTCATTCGTACCTCCACCTTTGTTCCACCACCCCGTGTGATGGAACCAAGAAGAGTCCCAGTGCCAAAGCTTGCGCGTTGACACTGGGCAGGCCCCTGAGAAGTTTTTTTGATGTCGGTGCAGGGGCACACCGTGTGTCGATCAGGCGTGGGCGGGGATCGAACCCGCGTATGTGGGTTTTGCAGACCCGTGCCTTACCACTTGGCTAACACGCCGTTGAAAGAGCAGGGTGAGGCGATCTGGAAAGGGGCTAGCGCTCGGAATCGCGGACGCGTTCGTACTCCAGTCTCGCGCAGTACGCGAATGGCGCCGTCGGACGCGCTGAGAACTCCTCACGCGTCTCGGCCCGCGGAGCACAGGTTCCGTGGCTGTCTGCCGCGAACAAGATCGCGCAGTCCGGGAACTCCTGGAGCGCCGGACGGACGAGGTCCGTACATGCGCTCGGAACTTCCACGGGAACGGCTGCGACCGCGATCGGATCCGAGGATGCAGAACTGTTATCGGCACAGCCGGAGATGCCGATCGCGATGAAGCAGGCGCACCAGAAGCCGACCCAGGCGAGAATGATCTTGAGCTTCTCGTCGTAATGCATTCGATCCTCCATCTTTGGCCTCCGTCGCGTAAAATTCGCACCATGCGAATCACGCGACAGAAGTCCAAGAAGAGTCCCCTGAGAAGTTTTTGTTGTCGGTGCAGGGGCACACCGGTGTCGTCAGCGGATTGTGACGATCAGGCTCAGTTGCTCGCGCGCTTCCAGTAGTCTTCGTGGTTGACCGGATGATTCGCGAGGAGCTTCTCGAGCTCCGTACGAGCCAGGCCGCTTGAGCTCAGCAGCAGGCACTCCGTTACGATCGCATCGAGCTCCTCGCGAGCGTTCACGAGATAGATGCTTCGGAGCTCGATCAGCTTGTAGAACGCACCGGAAGGATCGACCGCCGGACGCTTGTCGCTGTTCTCCTTGCCATCACTTCCGTAGAGCCGCCAGCCGTTCCCATCGATGGCGTAGAGGTGGATCTGGGTCTGCATCCCGTGCATCTGCCCGAGGTAGAGCTGGATGCAGTACGCACCGGCCTTGATGACCTCGACCTTGCTACCCGTGAAGGGACATCCAGCCTCGTTGACGAGCCGCTCGATGAGCAGCTCCTGAGCGGACTTGATGCGCACCGGCTCGGCACGCACCACCGGATGCTCCGGGCTCAGCACCTGTACGACGGACCGCCCGACGCTGACACGCGCCGGCTTGAGGTAGCCGTACGCGAGTCCAGCCATTGCGAGAAACGCGACCGTGACGAGAATTCCGATGAGCATTCTTTCCTCCACCTTCGACCTCCGTCGCGTAAAATCCGCACCATGCGAATCACGCGACAGGGGTCCAAGAAGAGGTACCAGGTTTCAAGCTGGTTCTTCAGAGTGTGTCGCGTGGTCCGAGAGG
>CAYGDS010000108.1:0-3942 GCA_964348595.1 uncultured Gammaproteobacteria bacterium
TCGGTGTCGAGTAGGTGACGCCCGTTCCTTCCCAGAACAATGAACCGTAGGTTTTTCCATCTTTGTACGCCAGGGATCCGTCAGGTTTAGCAAGGACGTTCCAACCGCCGCGTGGGTAGGTTGGATCGCTGACCGTCACCTTGATAGAAGATGGCAAACGCACCGAGACTTTCGTTTCTTTTTCCGGATAGAGATAAATCACAGGCTTGCCGCACTCGGCCATTGATCCAGATCTGTCAGAGACGTACGTTACCCACGCTCCGAATGCATTCTTTCTGACAAAGAATGGGACCGGATATTGACGGAGGTATTCTTCAAACGATGGCTTGTTATTTACGTCACCGTGTTCGTCATTGTAATTCGGGAACCATTGATCGTATCTTTGTTTTACGAGGGTATTGTTTTTTAGATCTGACGGCATGTAGATCGATTCACCGTTCCCAAGCGTTCCCACGGTTTTTAATGAGCCGAGCTCTTCCGAGGTTACCGTTGACGATCCGCCGCCGCATCCACTTGTCACAATAGGACCGTCGTAATATTGGGTCGATGTAGAATTCGTTACCGACCACTGAATGTTTTGTATGCTACCCTCTGGAAGTTTGTCGTAGTATCCGACACCGCGGCCGAATCTGTCGTAAGCAATAGCCGCATCTCCGCTGACGTAAAGTTTGATCCCTTCTTTAGAAATTACGTGCACCTTGAGGTCCGTAGACTCACCAAGTACAGCACATTTCAAGCAGTTCGTGGTTTCATAAAGCGTTCCGCTATCTTCGTTATAACCACGCTTCACGTTTTTCCCGTTTGGCAAGGCCAATTGTTTTGGAAAATCCGTTTCGCTTAACGCGGGCAGAATATCGCCCTGCAATGGTACGATTGTGCTCCGATCCGGACTCAAGGCGAAAAAATTTATGACGGGATATCCGCCTCCTAGGCCTAATTCATTGAATGCGTTCGCTCGCAAGACGTGCCAATTCGGATATACGGTGCTTGAGCTGTTAAACGTTCCAACGATGATCGCTTCCGTATCATCGACCGCCTCATAACCCTCTGAGACCGGTCTCGTGTTTTTGATAAAGAAATCAACTCGGTCTGAGTTCAAGAGCGTGGCCTTGGTAGCCCAGGTGATGTCATACGGTTCTTTCGGTGCTTCTGGAGTACGATATTGTTGATCGTAAGATGGCGCAGGCAGTGGTACGGGCGGCGTTATCGGCACTTGGGTTACAGTCGGTTCAACGGGTCCCTCAACGGAAGCGACGAGCTCATCGTAATGACGCAGCGCTTCTGTTTTTTGCAGGTCCGTTTGCATCCACACGGCATATCCAACGACGCCGGAAAGGGCTGCTCCGAGGAGCAGGGCTGCGCCGATAAACGGCCAGGCTTTTTGATCAGGCATTTGCATATGGAGATGATTATAGCTGTTTTTCAAGTTGTTTGACGATAGCAGCCCATGTTCCATCCTGTTTCCAGGTTTCAACGAGCTTGAGTCGTTGCTCGCGAGGCATGATCTTTTTGTATATTCCGGCATCGGTCAGGGGGACGATGCCGATAATACGGGTCCCGTCATTATTCCTGACAATAGATACGGCAACATTGGGGAAACCTTCGAGCGTCGGGCGGATGCCGTCTTGGCCATAGTACAATCTGTTTTCCAACGTGGGGATGCCGAATGGGGCAAAGAGGATCGCTTCGTTGGACCGTTCCGTCACGGAAGATCCTGGCGAGAATGTCGCGAGGATGTGACTCGTCCCCTCGTCGGTAACCAGGGCGTTGAGAAGCCGAAGAGAATTCGTGTGCGCGTGGATGCGTACGTCGCCGAGAGCGAGTCGACGCGCGAGATCGAGGATGACGAACAGGGAGCCGGGGGAGTCGATCTCGGCCATGTGCGAGCGTTCCGCATCGAGTAAACGTATGATGTCGGTGGTGTAGGCATCGTGCAGGTCGGCGAATTCTGCTGGAAGGTAGTGGGACATGTCGATGCTGGCGATCACGGCGACATCCGGGTCTTCTAGTTGCTCTGCGAGGAACGACGACAACTCGACTAATTCCGCTGATTGCGCGTCGATGCGAACAGTAATTGGTATAATGCGCGTTTCAGTCATGGTCTTGTCGAAGAGAGGGATGAGCGCGCCGATGCCGTGTTCACGAACGATCACGCGCGAATCGACGGAGACGCCTGCGACGGATTCGGCCAACGTTCGGGTGAGGGCAGGAGCATTCATGACACGGCCGTTCGCGTATTCAAAATCATTTACCATTGTCGCGAACGATGTGCGTCCATTGGAAAAATGGTCTGGTGAGAGTAGGTAAACCGTTTTAGGTTTCGGTGAAGGCCACGAGGCGAAGAGCGAAACGATCTCGCGCATCGCGACCAGATGATGGGGGATGATTGCCAGGCGCGTTCCTGTGGGCACTTCGTTCGGTCGTTTTGTCGATAGCGCTGGTTCGACTTGCCACAACATGAGCATGTCGTCCGGAAGGTGGATCGCGGGTGTCGTCGAAGGTTCCGCGACGAGTCCGGCAGGGGGTTGGTCGGCGCAGCCCGCGGCTATCAATGTCGTGGCAAAGATGGTCAGCGCCAGTTTATTCATGCGCCAAGTCTAGCACTTGCCAAGATAGACGTCTTTGCATAGAATTCCGCTACATTTGCCGTCGACTTTGGACGTTTAGCTCAGTTGGTTAGAGCGTTCGATTCACATTCGAAAGGTCGCAGGTTCGAATCCTGCAACGTCCACCACGTAAAAACCGCGCCGATAGGCGTGGTTTTTACGTGGTCGCGTGATGAGGAGCTAAGCGACGAATTTTACGCGACACTATTCAACGCGGTTCACGTGGCAGGCCATACCAAGCCGCGCCGATAGGCGTGGTTTTTACGTAGCCCCGCGTAGAGCGGCGTTGCCGCCATGCGGCTTTACGCCGTGATCTGAGCATAGCGAAGATTTTACGCGGCATATTTGTTCGACACCGGCGCGGCTCACGTGGTGCGACCATCCATGGTTCGAATTGCGAGCACCTTGTCTCATCGGAATAAAAGTGCTATAAGCTACTCACTACTCACTATTGGCTAGTGGACTATGCTCTGGGCCCTCATCATCGCCATTGTCTTACAAATCTTCGCCTACTTGCTTTACAAGGTTGGACAAGAAGTTTTGGAGGATGATACGCATTTCAAAATCGCCGTGGGCACATTCTTCGTGCTGTTTATGGTGAGTGGCGTAGCGCTTCGATTCCTCTTGCCGAGCCCCGGCGCATCGAATGTTGCTTCCATTGGTGATGCGATCACCTCGTCAGCCTTTGCCAATAGCCAGCTCGGTCAATAAGTTACTTAACGAATCGCTTGAGCTCCTCTTTGTCAATAATCCCTTCGTCTTCTAGACGTTCGAGATCTTGCGCAAGTGTTTGCATACCAGCAGCTTTGTTGGTCGAGAGATAGTTGTGCAGCTGTTCTGTTTTCTGCTCGCGGATCAAATTTGATATTGCTCCGGTATTTACCAAGATCTCGCGTGCCGCGATACGACCTCCGCCGTTCTTGGGCACCAGGACCTGTGCGATGATCCCGCGCAGTACGAGGGATAATTGGAGTCGAATTTGGGGCTGTTGATGCGGTGGGAAGACGTCGATCATGCGGTCGATCGTTTCGCTCGCACTATTTGTATGCAGGGTGGCAAACACGAGGTGTCCGGTTTCCGCGAGCGTAATCGTCGTAGAAATCGTTTCCAGATCGCGCATTTCGCCTACGAGAATCACGTTTGGATCTTGGCGAACGACGCGTTTGACGCCTTCTGCGAAGCTCATGATGTCGGTCCCGAACTGTCGTTGTGAAATAATGCTCTTATCCGGGGTGTAGATAAATTCGACTGGATCTTCCAACGTTATAATATTTTCTGTTCGATTCTTATTGATGTGATCGATCATGGCGGCCAATGTCGTGGATTTTCCTTGGCC
>CAYGDS010000109.1:0-3870 GCA_964348595.1 uncultured Gammaproteobacteria bacterium
GCACAGCCGCGAAGCGTGCAATATCGAGTGCGAGGGACGTCTTCCCACAAGATGGACGCGCCGCGAGCACGATTAAATCGCTCTTTTGCAAGCCACCAAGGAGATTATCAAGTTCGGTGTAGCCCGTCGGAATCCCACGGAGCTTTCCTTTCTCGCGATGCAGCTCATCGATGCGTTCGAACGCCGTCGTGAGCACGTCGCCGATCGGGGTGAATGCGCGCTTGAGAAATTTCTGCGAAACGTTGAAGAGCCGGCTCTCAGCTTGATCAAGGACGGTCTCGACATCTTCCGCCTCTTCATAACCGAGCGCGGTGATCTCGCCGGCGGCTTGCAGCAGACGGCGGAGCGTCGCCTTTTTCTGAACGATTGATCCGTAGTGCGCGACGTGACTTGCCGTGGGCACGGAATTTGATAAGGAGATGATCTCCGCGCGGCCCCCGATACGCTCGAGTTCTTGCTTCTCCTGCAAACGGTTACCGAGCGAGAGCAAATCAATCGGTTCATTGCGGCGATAGAGATCCAGCATCGCCTCAAAGATCACTCGGTGCTTGTCGAGATAGAAATCCTCGGGGGTCACCAAATCCGCCACCTTAACCATGGCGTCCTTGTCGAGTACGAGGGAGCCGAGAAAGGATTGCTCGGCTTCAATATTTTGAGGAGTGAGGCGGTCGATCGACATAACTTGGGCCATCTTAGCCTGTCGCCTGTAACCCGCAACCTTTCGAAGAACGATAACCGTGGATCAAGTGAGGAACGATCTGTGGATAACTGACCGTAATGACCAGATCTTCTGCTTGGCGATCATTTTACGACGCAAGCCATGGGATCTATTTGCTATACTGCTCCTATGCCCTTGGGCTCTCGCACATTTATCAAGGCGCTGCTTGCCATGACCGGTACGATCATCGGAGCCGGTGTGTTTGGTTTGCCTGCGGCGTTTGCGCGCGTAGGATTCTGGCCGGGGACGTTCCTTTTTTTCTTCCTCACGCTCGCCGTGGCGCTCACGCATGCCCTGTACGTGGCCATCATCCTCAAAATCCCTGGGAAGAAACATCTTGCAGAGTACGCGAAGCACGGGCTCGGTGAGACCGCGCATGCCGTTGCATCCGTGACCTTCCCGCTCCATATCATCGGCTCCAATGTTGCGTACATTATTCTCGGCGGTGAGTTTAGCGCTTTGCTCGCCGACGCGATCGGACTCTCGTTGCCATTGTCCCTTTGGCAGATCCTGTTTTGGCTTTCGACGGTGACGATCGTCTATTACGGACTCCGCTCCATTGCCCTCGTCGAATCGTACGCAACACTATTGCTCCTCGTGACCATGGTCGTCGCCATCGTCCTCGTGTGGCCGAGCGTCGTTCTCAGTCCTATCGCGCAGCTCGGATCATGGGAGAATCTCGCTCTTCCATTCGGCGTATTTCTTTTCACCCTCTCCGGCCTCTCTGTTGTCACTGAAGTAGTTGAGATCACCAAACGTTCGCGCGTCGACGCGTACGGCTCCGTTATTCTCGGGACGGTTGTCGCCTCGCTCTTTTCCTACATCTTCGGCGTCGCGCTTTACCTTGCGTCCCGCGGCTTTCCTGTACGCTCGTCGACGGAGCTCATCGCGCTGCTTCCATCCGCCTGGGCGTGGATCGTCCCGCTTCTCGGACTTTTGGCTATCATCACCTCGTATATCACTTCGGCCGAATCGTTAAGGAGCTCACTCGTCACCGACGTCAAACTGAAACCGAAACTCGCGATGGGCCTGGCACTCTTGACCCCATTTATCATTTTCACGATTACGACACGTGACTTTCTCTCCGTCATCGGATTCGTGGGAGCCGTTTTGATCGCGATCAATTACCTCATCGTATGTCTCATCGGTTGGAAAATGGCGAGCGGCATAAGATCAACCATGAGACGACTCTCGTATAGCGTGGTGTGCATCCTCCTGATGTCCGTATTTGCTTTCGGGATGCTTCAAAAACTCTTTTCACGCACGAACCTATGATGTTCCTTTTTCGATCGATCCTCATCGGCATCCTTCGCTTCATCGTATCGATGACCCTGCTCATCTCCTTGTTCTACCTCGAAACGAGCCCGTTCCCTGAAGCGGCGACGTATACTGTGCTTTCGTATTTGATCCATTTCGGCACAACATTACTATTCGCTTGGTGGGTCTTTGGCCGGCACGCACCGAGCACACGCGATGCCAGCATCGTTTTCGTGACGTTTTCCATCGTGACCGTCGTTTCCGAAATGGTGATGAGTGTCTGGATCGCAGGAGCCTCTCCGATCGACGTCCTCTATACATTGCAGTGGCAGAGCTTGGCCGTATTCGCTGTCTACGCGCTCGCCGTTTTCTTGGCGGCCTGGCATGTTCGAAAAACAACGGTCTCAACGTTGCCCGAGGGCATGACTCGCTAGCCGTACAACGTTCTTCAAGAGCTGTGCGATCGTCATCGGGCCAACGCCACCGGGGACGGGTGTAATCCACGAGTGGGTCGCACTGAATGCTGGAACATCGACATCGCCGCGGGTTTTTCCATCCGGCGTTTTATTCGTGCCTACGTCGATGAGAACGACCGTGTCATTGACGATGTCCGGGGTCACAAATTTCAATCGACCGACGGCCGTCACGATGAGGTTGGCCCCCTTGAGTCGTTCGATATCGAGCTCATCCGGCCGCATAACATCAACCGATGCGCCCGCGGTCGCAAGCAAGCGCGAAAGGGGGCGCGCAAATATATCTGAGTTACAAATGATTACGGCTTGCGCGCCGGGGAGTTTGAGCGGCGTTTCGTTGATGAGACGTAGGATCCCCTCGTGCACGGGTGGAATGACACCAGCCTTTCCATGCATGAGCGACTCGACGTGGACCGGGTGAAATCCATCAGCGTCTTTGTCCGGAGCGATGTGCTGAGTGACGGCGTCTTGATCGATGCCCTTTGGGAGAGGGACTTGGACGAGGATCGCATCGACACTGCGATCCGCGTTCCATTGATCGATCGTCGAGCGAAGCGTCTCGGTCGATGCATCAGCTGGGAATGTCTGAACGTCCACATGAATGCCCGCCTCTTCGCCTGCCTTCCGTTTCATATCCACGTAGAGCTTGGACGCGACATCATCGCCAACCAACATCACGTTGAGACGCGGGGAGCGACCAAGGCGCGTGACTTCGTCCCTGACTTCCGCGCGGATGCGCTGTGCGAGAGCCTGTCCATCAATGAGATACATGGCGGCGAGCATACGCGTTTCTGGGCCGGTTGTCCACGGGAGGCGTTTGACCAGGCCCTTTGCTCTCGGGTATGATTCGCGAATATGTCGCAAACGGGTGTGCAGCATCTTGCCATCATCATGGACGGGAATCGGCGTTGGGCGAAGGAGCGCGGCCTTCTGCCCGTCGAGGGTCATCGCGAGGGGTACGAAAACTTGAAACGCATGGGGGATTGGTGCCTCGCGCGAGGCATCAAGACGTTTACGGTCTATGGGTTTTCCACCGAGAACTGGAAGCGGAGCGAGACCGAGGTCGGGTTTTTGATGAGCCTCCTTCGGCATGCGCTTGACAAAGAGTTGGATTATTTTATTTCGCGCAAGTGTCGTTTGCGCATTCTGGGACGACGAGAAGGTTTTTCTCCGCAGATTATCGAACTGATCGATCGGGCTGAGGAAGCGACGAAGGACTTGGGTGAGATGACCTTCGCCATCTGCCTCGGCTATGGCGGACGCGCGGAGATTGTCGATGCGGTGAAAGAGATCGTCGCAGAGGGGATTGCGCCGGAAGCGATCGACGAAGGGACGGTCGCAAAACATTTGTATTGGCCGAACATGCCGGATCCTGATCTCGTTGTCCGAACTTCGGGCGAGGAGCGACTCTCCGGGTTCCTC
>CAYGDS010000110.1:0-3815 GCA_964348595.1 uncultured Gammaproteobacteria bacterium
GCATGTATCGTCGTGATATTGACATCTACTCCTCCCTGTTCGGCCTTGACGTACCCGGCCGCATTAACTTGTTGGAGCCTCTGCGAATTCTGACGAGGCGCTACGCGGGCTGCAGGGAGCGATAGTGTCGCCCCTTAGAAACGGGCGCCAGACCACCCGCGATCCGGGTCCAGTTCCGACCCTGATCCTCGCTCGCATAGACCATCCCATCTGTGTCGCCTATGAACAGCGTGAACCCATTCGAATAGGACACCATGCTCATCGCCTCGATGTTGGGACGGCGATCGTCGGGCAAACCCGTGCTCGAATCGGACCACGTCACGCCGCGATCCGTGCTGCGCGCGATGGCCATGTTCGCGTAGTGCGATTCCTGCCAGGTTCCAGGATTGGCTCCAGCGCCCGCCATGAACATGACGTCGCCGTTGAGCGGAGATACGATAAGGTGGTCGGGATAGCCGATGAAAAAGCTGTTATCGACGATGAGATTCCAAGTTTCTCCCGCATCGTAGCTACGGTATAGGCCCATGCCGGTGGTCATATAGAGCTCGGCCGAATTCGAGGGATGAACCACGACGAGGTGGATATCGCGATAGGTCCAGTCGGTCGGCTTCGAATATTCATCGAGCACATGCCAAGTCACGCCGCCATCGACCGTCTTGAACAGGTCGCCCTGCTCGATCCCCGCATAGATGATGTTCGGATCCATCGGATCTACCGTCATCATCTTCACGTGGGCCTGAAACGGCGGGCTTGGGAATGACCACTTGTCGCGCCCTTTGCATTCCTTGATGGAGGTTTGCTCGGTCCAGGCTTTGCCGTAGTCGTCGCTGCGGAAGATGGAGGCAGGTTCGGTGCCGGCATAGAGAACGGTCGCGTCACGGTGGTGGGCGTACCCGACACAGAACACATGCTGAATCGTGATGCCGTCGGAACGGGGCTCCCACGTTTCGCCCCCGTCCTCGCTGAAGTACAGGCCGCCGGAGTGCATGCCGGCGAAAATGCCGCCCTTCCGCGGCTCGATCAGGAGCGAGCTGCAATGTTGTCCTTCTAACGTGCGGCCGCGGTCGTTCCACGGTCGCCCCGCCTCTTGGCGTTCCAGGATGTTCACGCCATTTAAGGTCGCGACCAGCAGCCGCGTCGGCGGCACGTCCCCGGCATTCAGGTTCTGGCCGTTCGGAGAAAGGCACGCGATCATCGGTCTCTCACCTTCCAGACGACAAAGCCATTCGGCGACTAAAGGCCGAGAAGGCGCTCGGCATTGCCGTGGGCGATCTTCTCGCGGTCTCCATCGCTCAAATTGATCTGCCGCCAAAACTGCATGGCGCTCTCGTTGGACTCATAGGGCCAGTCGATTGCCCACAAAATGCGCTCCGCGCCCAGCGCCATCAACGTGCAGACGAACGCCGGCGGATACCAGTTCCCGCTGGTCCCCACATACAGATGGTCGCGGATGTACTCGAGCGGCGATTTGGCAAGACCGCGTCGCCTAGCCACCAGATGCGTGTGCTCGTTCAGTCGATGCATGGCGAAGGGAAGCCCTTCGCCGAGATGGCCCATGATGACCTGAAGCTTCGGGTGAGCGTCGAACACGCCCGCAAACAGTATCCTCAGGAAATGGATGCTGGTGTCCACGGCGAAGCCCCAACCCGGCCGTGCGAGCACATCCTCGAATCCCTCGAAGTAGGCCGTCATCGCGCCGGGATTGGGCAGTGCCGGGTGAAGGAAGATGGGAACGCCCAGCTTTTCCGCGCGCTCGAAGATCGTCCAGTATTTCCGATCGTCGAGAAAATCGCCGTTGACGTGCCCGTGAACCATCGCCCCGACGAAGCCGTGGTCGGCGACGCATCGTTCGAGCTCGTCCGCGGCCGCCTCCGGCTCCGCGACGGGTAGTGCCGCAAAGGCGGCGAAGCGGCCCGGATGAGCCTCTATCGTCGCCGCGCATCGATCGTTGAGGCCGCGCGCCATTTCGACCGCTTCTTGCGCAGTAAAGCCATGGGCAATCGGCGCGTTGAATGAAAGCACCTGAACGTCGACCCCGGTCGCATCCATCTGCTTGAGACGCGACTGCCCGAGGTCGTCGAGCTCGGCGCCGATATCGTGACCCAGCCGCTCGCTGCGCGAGGTTATGTAGAAACTGCGCGCCTCGTTCGCACCTACCTTCTGACGATAGACCGGCGCCGAGAAATGCTCTTCGACCGCGATTAACCGCATTTCGCTATCATCAAGTTCATGATCTTGGACTGAATGTCGACCCTTCTCTTTCTGCAGGCATTTGTGCCAACGCGGGGGCGGCGACGAATTATCTCATAGATCGCTTGCCGCCCGCAAAGGGAAACGCCTGAAGTCTGGACGATATTTTGTTAACGTTATACAGTGCATAACATTATGCAGAAATCCGACTTCATCGATCTCGACGCCGGCACGCTGAGCCGGGAGATTTTCTCTAGCGAAGGGCTCTTCCAACGGGAACTCGAGCGCGTGCTGACGCCCGCGTGGACCTTCGTGGGTCACGTCAGCCAGCTTGCCGAGAATGGCGACTACTTCGTGTCCCGGTGCGGTATCGAGCCCGTGATCGTCTCGCGCGATCAGAACGGAGCGATCCACGTGCTGCTCAACAGCTGCCGCCATCGCGGCATGCCGGTATGCCGGTATGATAAGGGCAATACCCAGCGCTTCACCTGCAGCTATCACGGATGGTCGTTCGGAATCGACGGAACGCTGAAAGGCGTGCCGAAGTTCGAGGAGCGCTACAACGGTCGGCTGGACCGGGAGCAATGGGGTCTGATCGAGGCCCGGGTCGCGATCTTCTACGGCTCGATATGGGCGACCTTCGACGATTCACTGCCGTCGTTCGAGGATTACTTGGGAACCGACATGCAGTTCTATCTCCGCGCCCTGCTGCAGGGGCCGGATGGCGAGGATGACGGTTACGAGGTCATCGGCGGCATCGTCAAATGGCAGATTCCGTGCAACTGGAAGTTCGGCGCCGAGAACTTTTCGGGCGATCACTACCATGGACCGAGCCACGTTTCGGTCGAGCGGCTGTCGGTCGGATTGAGCGGCAAGAAGTCGCGCCACAACTTCGCCGGGATCAAGACTCCTCGCCAGCCGATGAGTATCGCCGATCCCGCGCGCGGGCACACGATCCGGGCTAGCGTATACAAAGCGCTGCCCGGGTACGATCCGCAGGAGGCCGTGTCCGACGAGGTGAACGAGTATTACCGCGCGTGCCACGACGAGCGACAGCGCCGTCTCGGTGACAAGTCGCGTCTCCTAATTCACGGGGGCGTCATATTCCCCAATACCCACTTCAACAGTGCCGGCCGAACAACAATAGGCATCTGGCTGCCGTTGAGCGCTTCACGCACGGAGGTGTGGCGCTGGCTCTTCGTCCCCCGCAATGCGCCAGCGGCCGTACGGGATACGCTGCGAGAGTACTACCTGCGCTATGCCGGTCCTGCTGGACTCGTCGAGCAGGACGACATGGAGAACTGGTCGTCGGCCCAGCGGGGAACTCACGGGGTCGTGTCACGCAGATATCCGTTCAACTATCAACTGGCCATGGGACTCGCGCGACGGGCGCGCGACGATGAGTGGCTGGGACGGGACGTGACGATTACTGAGGATGTGGCGGAACACAATCAGCGCGCATTCTATGGCCATTGGGCTGAATTGATGGCGAGCCAAAAATGACATCCATCGACCGTGCGGGCGCGCTGGAAGCACTTCTGCTACGCGCGGAAGTCGAGCAATTTTTTAATACCGAAGCGGAGTTGCTCGATGGGGTTAATACCCATGGCACCTGGGCGCTGGCC
>CAYGDS010000111.1:0-3770 GCA_964348595.1 uncultured Gammaproteobacteria bacterium
ATTCCAACAGGCACGGGCAAGACCGCCGTCGGCTGGGCCGTCCTCCGCGCCGATGAGGCCGAGGGCAAGAAGGGCCTCGTGTACGTCACGCCGACCAAGGCGCAGGCGGAACAGGTCATGCTCGCGTACGCGAAGAAGGGCAAGAAGGTTGCCCTCACCGTGCTCGGCCGCGCCGAGTACGAGTGCCTGTACTACACCGACCTCGGGCAGGAAGTGAACGCCGAGCAGTCGCCGTGCTACATGCTCGACTGCGAGCATCGCGTCAACCAGGAGACCGGCGAGACGGAGGATCCCGAAGAGGACCCGTGCCCGTACTATCTGGCCAAGTACCAGGCCAAGCAAGCGATCGTGAGCGGAGGCGTCGTGGTCACAACCACGGCGTTCTATCTCATGAATCGTCTGATGGTCACGGGCTGGCGTGAGCTCGACATCTCGCGCGTCGTCATCGACGAAGCGCACAAGCTCGCCCCGATCGCACGAAGCGTCTTCGAACAGACGGTTACGGATTGGCACCTCAAGCGTGTCGCCGAGATCGTCCGCCTCGTGAGCGACAAGGAGGCCGAGCACCTGCTCGAGTTCTACAAGGCCTTCATGCGCATGGTGATCCCAAAGGCCTCGCAAGAGAAGAAGCTCCTCAAGGACGAGGAGCTCGAGGCGCTCGCGAACATCCTCAAGCACATCGACACCGGCGCGGTCGAGAAGGGGATCCGGCAGGCGATCCGCGACAAGAAGATCGATCCGTTGGAGGATCGCGACGCCCTGCGCGTGCTCACCGGGTTCATCCCCGGCGTGAAGCGGCTCATCCGCTCGCTCGAGTACGCGATGGAGAGCAAGACGCAGCGTCCACTCAACTTCGTGGTGGCATTCCACTACAAGAAGGACGATCCGGACTTCGCCGAATCGAAAAAGAAGGCGCGATTCTTCCTGACCATCAACAGCTACTACGTGGCTCCGGTGATCAGAAAGGCTTTCGACGGACCAGCGGTCCTGCTCTCGGCCACGATCGGAGACCCCCAGATCTTCGGGTTCGAGACCGGGATGAAGCAGCCGTTCCTGTCGCTCCCGTCGAGCTTCTCGCCCGACAAGACGAGGATCTACAGGCCGAGTGACATGCCCGATCTGAGCTACTCGAAGCAGGATCGCGACGACCTGAAGAAGGTCCTGCGCGCGATCGCGCGCGCGGCCAAGCGGTTCGCCGAGCATGGGCATCGTTCGCTCGTCGTGGTCGTCTCGGATCACGAGCGGGAGATGTTCCTCACGCGCGCCGAGAACGAGAAGCTCGTCGCCGTGTCGTACGGTGAGGGTGTGAGCGCGAAGGCTGCGGCCAAGCGCTTCAAGGACGGAGAAGGGGAGTGCCTCGTCGGCACGGCGGCGCAGTATGGCGAAGGGATCGATCTCCCGAGTCAGACGGCGCCCGTCATCTTCTTCCTCCGCCCGAGCTACCCGAACCCGAAGGACCCGCTCGCGCAGTTCGAAGAGCGGCGATTCGGACGGAGCAAATGGGGCATCTGGCGTTACCGCGCCGTGCTCCAGGCACTCCAGGTGCGCGGACGTAACGTCCGCAGTGCCGACGACATCGGTGTTTGCTTCTTCATCTCTGCCCAGTTCCGGGAGTTTCTCATTGGTTCCCTGCCGGAGTGGCTGAAGCCCGCGTACCGCGGACAACAGACCTTCGAACAGGGGATCACCGAGACGCTCAAGTTGCTGGAATGACATTGCACCGAGTTGCTTTCCCAAGAGCCGCTCCGTGGTGTCTCCTGGCCTGCCGAGTCGTGCACTATCGAGCCCCTACACCTGCAACAGGTGTGGGGGCTGTTCTATTGACAGAAGGTTAAACGTCTGATTATGATCGTGCTGATGCCGTGGTGAGATGCTGAGTTGCGCATTGATACCTCCGGTTCAGTAGTCATATCTTTCGCTCTGTCATGCAACGCTCACTAACGAGCCCCATCATTCTGAAAAGAGTGGCGGGGCTGTTTATATCCTTGACGACGATATCTAAATATAGTAATCATCACCTATCGCACCGTGTTGTCCAGCTCAGGATTGCGGCCCGCAGTTATCCATAGTGGACCTCCGTGCACTAACCCTCCCTGTCGGGCCCCATCATTCTGAAAAGAGTGGTGGGGCTGTCTATTTCCCAAACTCTTATCCGTTGACAGATGCTCCGTCATATGTAAGCCTACTGCACGACACCGTTCTCCACTTCAATGATATTCAGTGTAACGCGCAGATCTCCGCTGTAGACCAGCCTCCTGAGCCCCGTCATTCCGAAAGGAGTGGCGGGGCTGTCCTATTGTGATTTTGGGTTGGTGCGATTGACAAAAAAGAATTCATATGGTTGTCTACGCATGAGTCGATGCTGATGTCGAGCAGTGTTCAGCGGCGATTTGTCACGTGTCGCCATGTATAGCGCTCTGAACTCCACCGCAGCCATGTGCACTACCGAGCCCCGTCATTCTGAAAAGAGTGGCGGGGCTGTTTTATGGAGCCTGAAGGCGAAGCATCTCGGGATTGACAAATAATCAATTTCAACCTACAAACTATCCAGTTGCTAACCCCCGTTCCGCGCCGTAGTGTATACCGCTCCATTCTTCCGAGCCCCGTCATTCTGAAAAGAATGGCGGGGCTGTTCTATTGTTAAGCTGCGTCGAGCTGAGCACGATCAGCTCGATTGACAGAACTACCAATTTTTGATACTAGATGAGCAATCGTTGCGTAGCCCGACGCCACGCGGGGTCGCGTTGTCTGCAGCGTCCTACACTTTTCTGGCCTACCGAGCCCCGTCATTCTGAAAAGAGTGACGGGGCTGTTCTATTGATCCCGTTGCTCGCGAGCAGCGGGATTGACACACTTGAAGATATTTGATTATATTTGCTGGTGTACAGGCCTGCTGTACTGCCACCAACGGTTATCCTTTGCCCTGCAAAGCTCAGCGTTCTCCGCTACCGAGCCCCGTCATTCTGAAAAGAATGGCGGGGCTGTTCTATTGACGTTAATAATCAAATAGGATTAACTCGCGCAATAGCTGGCGACTCGTAGCGCTATGCAACGTTGTCCGCTCTAGCCCCGCGCTCCGAAGACTGTTCCATCCTACCGAGCCCCCTCGTAAACCCGCCACAACTTCTTCGCAGAAGATGTTGGCGGGCACGAGGGGACTGTTTAATATCATTGACACGCCATGAGTAATCGAATATAACAAAAACCTGTCGTGTCCTGCAGTCCTGCCATGCTACGAAGAGTCCTGTTTTGTCCACTCTCGCGGAGTCATGCCTCCTACCGAGCCCCGACTTCCGCAAGGATAGTCGGGGCTGTTATTTTAGCTAAAAAAGCCCCCATGCGTTTGGTCCTTGACACATTTCTCGAGCTGTGGCTAACTATCGAGTCCCTGTGAAACGGGATCCGCTAGGAATAACCTTGGCGGCGCACGTTACCCAACCTACTGACGGAGACTCCAGCATGGACACCACCACCGGCTCCAACGGCCACGGCGCCCTCGACGGCGAGGCGCCCTCCACCCCGAAGCGCACGCGCACCAACAAGAAGGACGAGGCGCCGCCGCCGTCACTCATGCGGGCGGATCAGATCACGTACGCGATCTGGTGCGTGAACAAGAGCCCGCTCCTCATGGACCAGTTCGACAAGCCGTCGATGATTCGTACGCTCGGTCACGGCGATCGCGCGACGCCGAACAAGGAGCTGCCCATGGAGATGCGCTGCCCCGCGAAGATCTACCGCGACGAGAACGGCATGCCCGCCCTGAAGAAGGG
>CAYGDS010000112.1:0-3710 GCA_964348595.1 uncultured Gammaproteobacteria bacterium
CCCCTTTGGGCAAGAACCCCTCCTTCTCCCCTTTTACTAAAGGGGAGTGATTGTAAAAAATCCCGCTTGTGAGCACCGGAGGATCCGCATGATGAGGCGAGGGTTAACAGCAGCACACGAGGTTTTGTTGGGGGGTTAGAGACATACAAAGCCGACGCATGTGCTGCCCCGAAGCCGAATCATATGCGGTCCGAGGAGCGGAGCACGCGGGCGTAGGAGAGTGCAGAGAGGGCAACGCTGCCCTTTCTGCCCGGCACGGAGTGCAAATGAAGAATGGTTTCTGGTTTCTGGATCCCCGTTTTCACGGGGATGACACTCCACGCACGGAGTGCACGAAAAATGAAAACCGACCCTTGCGGATCGGAGTAGCGTGATCAGAACGGTACGTCGTCTGAGCCCTTCTTCTTGGGCTCTGACTGATGCACCTTGATGTCCGTGACTTCGAGGAGCACACCGCCCGTCGGGTCTTTGATCGATGCGACGCGGAGGCGGTGACCCGCGCGTAGCTGAACGATCGTGTCGCGGCGATACGCGCAGGTGATGGACAGCGTTGACTCGGTCACGCGGGCGCGGCGGATCGCGAATGGCGAGAGCGGCGTCGTATCGATGGCGATCGAGATCGTCCTCGCAAACGCTCGCCAGTCGAGATCACGATCGTACATCGGACGCTTGAGCTGGATCGCGATCCAGAGCTCCCAGCGCTCCGTGAAGAGCTCGACGTGGCAGCTCCCCGTGACTTCCTCGGCAAGCGCGCTCACCTCGAGCACGGGAAATTGAAATTCGGTCTGCCGGAGATACCGCCGGCTCGTCGGGCGACGTTTCACGACGGCGTGCGAACGACGAAACTTGCTCAATGTGCACCTCTCTCGTGAGTGAAACAGTTTCTTGCGATCTTGTAAAGCGTCACAGATACGAAGAAGGGGCCCGGTCGATAGTTCGACGGGACCCCTTCAGAGGATCAGGACGGATGTGCCGTGTCAGGCCGCCTTCCTGGCCGCCTTCCTGGCGACCTTCTCGGGGACCTTCTCGGCGGCGGGCTTGAAGACCACCGCGTTGTAGCCGGTCGTGGGCCGCGCGTCGATCGCCGAGAGCGAACCGCGCGGGTCGCTGACGATCGGGTTCTGCATCCCCGGGATGTAGGTCCCGATGGAGTGGCGGACGCGCACCACCGGCGGGTGGACGCGCTTCTTGTCCTCGGTGCTCTTGTTGGCCATGTCACAACCGCCTCCCAGCGGCTGTCACCGTTCGTTGTTCAACGATGACCGCGCAACATAGCAGAAGCTAGGAATTCTGTCAAGAGCCGCTGACACTTCATCGCCCAAGAGACTCTACCACCGCCTCCGGCGCTTCTGGTGAATCCGGATCGGCTCGGTCGCGTCCGCGAGCGTCACAAGGAGATCCGCGTGCTCGGCGAGCGCGGTTGAACCGCCCCTGGGATAGTCGACCACGAGGGAGAGACCGTTCCAGGCGGTGATGAAGCGCATGAGCTTCATAGACATGGGGCCGCGCTCGGAGTCGAACACGAGCGTGATCCACGGCGGCACCGCGTCACCCGCGAGCTCGACGGCGTTGAAGTGCCCGCGCAGGCCGAGGAGGAATTCGATCTCCCACGGCTTCTTACGGAACAGCGCGGTGTAACTCGGCTCGAGATTCGCACGAAGTGACTCGGCGGTCGGCTCGAGTATCCGGATATTCGCAAGTCTCTTGTCTAGCCAGTAGCGGCGTTCACGATATGACAGTCGCACCATCGTTTCCCTCCATGATCTTGCCAAAGAGCGGATTTTGCGCTAGATTTCGTCAACCAAGGCAGGTAGGTCGTACCTCCTTGAGCCAGAAAAAGCAAGCGTTCGTACGCTCACTCGTCGGGCCGATAGCTCAGTTGGTACCCGCCAAAAGCGCGTAGCGCATTTAGGCGGGCAAGGAGCACGTGGGCCGATATCATCGCTACGCTCGATATCAGCCCTCCTCGCTCGGTATCAAACGCAAGCGTTCGTACGCTCACTCGTCGGGCCGATAGCTCAGTTGGTAGAGCACTGCCTTTGCAAGGCAGGGGTCAAGGGTTCGAATCCCTTTCGGTCCACCACATGAAAACCCTCGGCGCATGCCGAGGGTTTTTCTTGACGATGATCGTTACTTGAGTGTCTTGAACGTCCCTACGATCTGATCGAGATGCGCGGCGTAGGCATCGGTATTCACTTCGAGACACGGGTTTTCGGTTGAGCCAGGCAAGACGAGCATGCCTGCGCATTTTCCGTCGCCTATCACGTCGCCGACCGTCAGTTGCTTTTCAAAAGCGATGACAATGTTCAGCCCGTTCAGCGTCGTCGCATAGTAATCATTGAAGTACCGCTGGTGCATGCCAGCGTCGCCCTGTCGTGTGTGGCAGAACGAAAGATCTCCCACCGTGAGCTGCGACTTTTCGCCGCCCGTGTCCAAATCGCTGTTCACGTAACAGCCATCGGTCAGAGTTCTCGGCATCAGAACTTCCCACGTCGGCGCGAGGCGACCGCGCGTCGGCCACCGGAACGAGAACGTATTTGCTTTGTTGATATACGTCTTCCACGTATCATCGATGGTTGGGAGTTCAAATGTACCAGCCTTCGACGGAGTCGCGGGTTCCGCGGGGACGGCAGGCACGGCCTTTGTGCCGGGTTCGCCGGACGGGTTCGCCGGTTGTGCCGGTGTTGCGGGCTCTGCGGAAGGTGTCGATGCTGGGGCGCACCCGGCACCGAGAAGTGCCAAGGAAGCGACAAACGCTGCCACCATGAACTTTTTGATCATATAAAGATAGGTTACTCCTCTGCCGAGCGGCGGCAAGAAGGAGCATTTCTGCTACCATATGGCTGTATGCACCAACCACCAGAGATGGAGTTTTCACAGATCGATGAACAGGTCTTCATCGGCACGAATAAATGTTGCGTTGATCACTTCAAGATCGGCCTCCTTGATCGAGGTGTGAGCTGCGACATTTCGCTCGAGGGCGAAATGCTCGATCAGCCGTTCGGCGTCGAGTGCTTCGTGTGGCTCCCAACGCCGGACCACACGGCCCCGACGCGTCAAAACATCGATGTTGGCGTTGCGGCGCTTGATGAGATGATGAAGCAAGGGCGCAAGGTGTACATCCATTGTAAAAATGGACATGGACGCGCGCCGACATTCTATGCCGCGTATCTCGTCATGAAACAGCGCCTGTCCGTCGAGGATGCGCTGGCGAGAATTTCATCCAAGCGTCCCGAGATGCACCTTGATGCCGCACAACTCGATCTATTGCATTCATTGATACGAACGTGACACAATTCATGCACTATGATGAAAAACTTCTTCTTTCCGTACTATCCGAAGTCATATCGATCCTGGGCCTTGCTCCTGATCCGTGTCGCTGCCGGCTTTATTTTTGTCTTGCACGGTTGGGGCAAACTTACGGGCAACCCGTCCATCGAGATGTTTGCGGGCATGGTCGGCAACATCGGTTTCCCGATGCCGATGTTTTTTGCCTGGCTCGTGGCGCTTACCGAATTCCTTGGTGGCATCGCGCTTATTCTGGGTATTTGGATGAAGCCCGCGACAACGCTTCTCTCGATCGTGATGATCGTCGCGCTCTCGGCAGTAAAAAAATTCACATTCCCGGCAGCGGACATCGATCTCATGTTGCTCGCAAGCATGATCGGCCTCCATCTTACGGGCCCGGGCATCTACTCCATCGAAGGAAA
>CAYGDS010000113.1:0-350 GCA_964348595.1 uncultured Gammaproteobacteria bacterium
ACGAAGGGCGCTTCATTGAATCCATCGGCTCCTGGGGCGGGATGAAAATCCGCGAAGCTAATGCGCCGATAATCGAAGAGCTCACCTCACGCGGACTCATCTACCGAAACGAAACGATCGCGCACAGTCTCCCGATCTGTTGGCGATGCTCCACGCTCCTGCTCTACAAAGCCCAGCCGGCTTGGTACATCAATGTCACAAAGCTCAAACCGGCCCTCATGAAGACAGCGAAAAAAATCGAATGGCATCCGGCGCATTTTAAAGAAGGTCGCTTCGGAAAGGGTCTCGACTCCGCTCCTGATTGGAATTTTTCGCGCACGCGCTACTGGGGCTCGCCGATTCCCGTATGG
>CAYGDS010000113.1:360-3702 GCA_964348595.1 uncultured Gammaproteobacteria bacterium
TCACCGACTCGGGCGAAGAAGCGCGGCGCATCCCCGAGGTCTTCGATGTCTGGTTTGATTCCGGCGCCATGCCCTTTGCTGCCGTGCATTATCCGTTTGAGAATCGTAAATCATTCGAGAAGAATTTTCCCGCCGATTTTATCGGAGAGGCACAAGATCAAACGCGCGGCTGGTTCTACAGTCTCCACGTGCTCGCAACGGCGATCACAAAAAAACCGGCGTTCAAGAATGTGTCCGTCACGGGTCTCGTCTTAGCCGAAGATGGAAAGAAGATGTCGAAGCGTCTGAATAACTATCCAGATCCCTGGGAGATCCTTACAAAATACGGCGCGGATGCGCTCCGGTACTACTTACTCTCGTCACCGATTGTCGAAGCTGACTCGTTGAATTTCAGCGAGCGCGATCTTCAAAACGTGCAGCGGAGCGTCTTAAACCTACTTGCGAACGTCAAAACGTTCTACGTCACCTACGCCGGTGGTCGGGAGATCAAAATTGGGAAACCGCGCAGCGCGCACGTATTAGACCGCTGGCTGACCGCACGGTTTCAACAATTGCTTGTCGAAGTCACGGGGTACATGGATCACTACGAGCTGGGAAAAGCCTCACGCCCCGTGCGCGCGTTTGTCGACGATCTATCAACCTGGTGGTTGCGTCGTTCGCGCGAGCGCATGAAATCGGCAAACGACTTCGAACGACTCGACGCGCTCAAGACCCTGCGCGAGATCCTCATCGAAACGGCCAAGCTCATCGCCCCGTTCACACCGTTCATCGCGGAGCGCATCTACCTCGATCTTCAAGGTTCCAAGGCCTCGGTGCATCTTGAAAAATGGTCCAAGCCCGATCCGCGTCTCGTCGATCAACGATTGCTGAACGACATGGCGTGGGTGCGAGAGGTGGCATCAAAAACTCATGAGCTCCGTTCGGAAGCAAAGATGCCGCTCCGTCAGGCGCTCGCCTCGCTCACGGTGCGCATGAAGGATACAACGGAGGCTCATCGGCTCTCGCGTCAAAATGATTTGCTCGCGATCTTGCGTGACGAGGTAAATGTGGAGGGAGTGAAGATCGAGGCAGCAACCATCGATGATGCCTACGCGCTTGATCTCGACACCATCATCACGCCCGAGCTCAAGCGGAAAGGGTTGCGCCGCGAGTTCATGCGTCTCGTCATGGCGGCGCGAAAAGATGCCAAGCTTTCACCAGCAGATCGCGTACGACTTACGGCGACGCTCGGTCGTGAGATGCAAGAAGCGGTCGAAGAGCGACGTGAGGAGGTCATGAAAGATCTGAAAGCAGAATCACTCATGATGACGCCTGGATCTGGAGATCCCGTGATTGTCGTCGAGCGTGTGTAACATCCCGGCGCAAAGGGAGTATAATGGGTCAGGATCCTATAACTCACGTATAAACTCACTTCATCTTATGATAAAAAAGCCCCTTCTTTACGCCGCAACGACATCCATCATCGTCTCGCTTGCAGCCCCTATCGCCACCTTTGCCATGGAGACGTCGTCTGTTGATGGCACACGCATCCGGCCATCGTGCGATGAACAAAACGCCAAAGCGGGCGCAGACTTCAGCCGCAAGCTCGCCGAGCGTGATGCGAAATTTGCCGAGAAGCGTGCGGAGGTTGATGCACGCAAGCTCAAGCATGATGCCGCCATCGTTGCGAAGTTGCTCGATAAACGGGCCGAACAAGATGCAAAGTTCGCCGCTCGACGCGCAGAGCTAGACACGAAACTCGCCGATGCTCCAGAGGCCCTGAAGGGAGCCGTCGCCACCTTCCAGGCTGCCCGCGATGCCGCGCTCAAAGTCCGCCGCGAAGCTGTGGAAGCCGCACTCAAGGCCTATCACAGCGCGCATGATGCCGCCATCAAGGCCCGTCGCGAAGCCGTCGAGTCCGCATGGAAGACGCGCCGCGCCGCGATCGACACTGCCTATGCTGAATGGCAGAAGCGCTGCAACCTGCCGGAGTCAGATCGCGAGGCTGCGAACAAAGCGTTCTACGAAGCACGACTCGCTGCCAACAAGGCGTTTCACGCAAGCGTTGAAAAAGCTCACGAAACATATAAGTCCACGTTGAAGAGCATCCGCGAGACGCGCAACACGGCGCTCGAGGCAGCTCGTGAAACATTCAAGAAGAGCATGGAAGCTGCCAAGGCAGCGCTCCAGGCCGCGCGTGAAGCGGCGAAGTCCTCACAATAAAATCCCATCGTCATTCCAAAGCCCCGGTGTACCGGGGTTTTTGGTATACTGTTGCTGTCATGCGCGGAATACAAAAAGGATCTTTCACCGTTGCGCTTGGGGGTTGGTACCAGCGCACCACGCTGCATTTGAGCGAAGTGCACGAGTTTTTTTCGCGCGGCACGTCAAAGCTCCCACTCGATAAGGCCGTGCTCAAGAAAAACCGCGCGGCTCTTGGGCTGCGTAACGTGACACGCGCTGCCGGAGCGTTGGATGTCGTCACGGCGCGCACGCGCCATGGTATCGACATTCGCTATTACGAAGACGGTCTGTATGTCTTGGAAGCTGACGGGACGAACGTTCAAGCTATGGAGGACAAGCTCTCGGGGTTTTACCGAGAACAATTCCAGCCCGCCATCGCCTACATTTTTTCGCTCGGCGCGCCTACGCCGAAACTCGTAGCGAATATATCAGACCTGCATCCTTTCGTTGTCACGCGTATCGTCGAAGATCCGACCAAGTACGAGTTCGACGACGATCGGTACGGCAAACCCTACCAAACGATCGAGTCGGAAGGGGTGCGCGTTTCAAAAACGGAATCGCACATTCTTGTCGCCGCCGCGCCGTCAGCCGAGAATCGCGTGCGGGATCTGGCAGAAGCGCACATTTTTTTTCGCGAGTTCAAGGATCAGCTGGGCAAATATTTGTTCATTCACCGCACCGTGTGGGAGGACATCGCACGCATCAAGGAACGCCGGGAGGTCCGCATTCAGGAGGCGGCGGGCCTGCGCGCAGAGCTCGAACTGTATCGCTCGACGGTCAATCTGATCGGAAGCCGCATCGACCAGATGGATACGTTCGTCGGCACGCGCGCGTCCGTCGTAGGCAAGCAGGGCCTTGAAGATGAATTGCGAACCTTGTTTTCGTATCGGTTCGAAGTCCTGCTCGACACCCTCGCATATATTAAAGACATCTGGAAGATGACCGACGCATATCTCAAAGACGCGATCGACGTGCTGAATCAAGTTGAAAACCAAGGGACGAAAGTCGGCATCCAAAGCCTCCGTGGGATCACTACCTTCAGCGTGCTTGTCGCGCTCATCAACTTCGTGTGGCAAAGTAAAAACCTGCAGGGCATCACGATCGCGAATCTGCTGATTC
>CAYGDS010000114.1:0-3670 GCA_964348595.1 uncultured Gammaproteobacteria bacterium
CAAACAGGCTCGGGTGCCGCCCGCTCGACATCCGCAGCAACTGACAGCGTTTGACGTGCTTCTCGGTAGTGAGACCGAGCAGCGCTGACTGAATGTTCTTTCTATGCGGCCAATCCGACGGTAAGGCGCGCATCAAGTGCAGCCTGAACACCCTCGATGAAAGCCAATTCGTCCTCGGATAGTTCCATACCAGAGCGGCTGTCCGCCTCACAGCGGAGCCCGAAGAACCAGAGCTGACGTTCCGAAGCGGAAAGACGCCATGGGCTCTTGCTTTGGAGAGCGAGGATGTTCGGCGTGTTCTGCGTCGCGGGGTACACGAGCCCACCGTTGAGTAATTCCGTCGGTCGTCCGTAAGCGGAGAGGTACGCGGCCAACTGATAGAGGTCTTCGCGCTGAATCCCATGTGGCCTCTCCGGCGTCTGCGTGGTCGTCTTGTACTTCGCGTCGAGGATCGCAAGGAGCCGGTTTGTGTGCGGCGCAAGGATGAGGATGTCTGGCTTGAGGCTTCCAAGCGGCTCGCCCGTCTGGTCGCTGCGAAGGAGACAGTTGCTGATACTTAGATCCCTTCCCGTGTGAACGACTTCGCCGCCTCGGAGCGCACTGCGAAGCAAGTGGTAGATGTAGAGCTCCCACACCTCGGCCATGTCGATGAGGAAACCGAGCACATCATTCGAGCCCCCCACACAAGACGAGGACGGTTGTTGGCGGGCAATGGCGCGGGACAGCTCCACCACTTCGCGGTAGCTTTCTGTGATGGGGGTATATCGTACGGGCAGGCGGGACTCTGCGGCAGAGATGGCTTCGCGTCGAGTAACGTGTGCGCGGAGCTGCGCGACGAGGTTTTGCCCGCGCTGTGTGAGCCAGCTCCGCTCGTCGCCGAGGTGGTGCAGTTCGCGGCGGAGGTGCTCAAAGGCGTAGACGATGATGCCTCCGATGCGATGATCGATGTGTCGATTGCGCGTGCGGCTGACGACATGCTGCCGTCCTGTGCTGAACTCCTTTGCGGTCAGCCGTACTTGAAGGCGGCCACGGATGGTCTGGCCGTGGTGGAGTTCATCGAGGCGGAATGTGGGGAGGCCGTGCTTGGCCGCAGCCAGAAGCCGTGTTTCCCAGAGCTTGGCGAGGAGCTCCCAGAGCCAGACCCGCGTCCTCTCGTACTTTCCTTTTGTGGAGAGAAGGCGAACGCCCCAAATGCGGCTGAGCCAGCGCTGGAGCTGTGGCATGCCGAACCGTGGGAGGATGCGGAGGGTTCTGTCCTGGTAGTGGACCTCCCCGATGTAGCGGCCTGCCCACCAGCAGCCGGATCTCTCATCAAAGAATGCGACCGGCTCGGCCCCATCTGTGTTCCGGCGGGATAGTTTAAGCGCGAGCGCACCAGTGTCTGCAGCCTGTGCGAGCCGACGGAGCCAAGCCTCGTCATCCGCTGTGAGACCGGTGATGGGGGTAAGGTCAGTTGTTTCAACAACTTGGGTTTCAACGCCAGGCCTCACGCCGCATTCCCTCGCGTGAGGATCTCTTCCGCCCCGGCCATGAACGCCTGCCTCTCCGCAGTGTCGATGCCTGACAGATACTGTTCGAGCAGCGGCTTGAGGGAGTACTTCCAAAGTGCGCCCACCGTCCCATCACGCCCGTGGCCCTTCTGGCTGTAGAGGACGAAGTGCCGCCCGGGCCGGACGGCGAGATCTTTCTCGATGAAATAGACTGCGTCGCAAAAGTAGGTGTGCCCGATCTGGTATTGCGGACCGAGTGACGGATGCTTCTCGATTTCGCGGTTGATGAGTTCCGCGCGGTCGGCGAGCAATTCGAACTCTGACCCGAACTTCTCCCAATCCTTCCTCAAGCGCTGCTCTTTGCGCAGCACGTCCCACCGGTAGCGGGAGATTTCTAGGAACTGCTCACGATCGAACCCACGGAAGAACCAGAGGAACCGGCGACGTAGAGCGAAGTCTACCTGTTCCAGGGACTGGTCGATGAGGTTCATGGTGCCAATGATATGAAGCTTCTGAGAAACGGAGACCTCGCGGGGCTTCTCGTCCTGCCCCGCGAGTTGGACCACGGCATCGCGATCCTCGAGCAGCGAGAAGCACTCGCCGAGCACCTTGCTGAGGTCCACACGGTTCATTTCGTCCAAGATCAGAACAAACGGCACGTCCTTGAGTTCTGGAGGGTCTTTATTGATATCGGTGATGACGCGAAGAAGTATGCCGTCGCTGTAGTCAGCCTTGCCTCCACCGCTAAGGCGGAGACCACGGACGAGATCCTCGTATGAGTATCCGGGGTGGAATTGAACTCGGCGGCTGCGAGCCTTGACCAGCTTGTCGACGCCATCGACGTCTTCGAAGTACCGCTTCGGGCCCCAGGCGTGGAGGAGGCCTTGCCGGATAAGCCGGTCCGCCAGGGCCTGGGCTTCAAAGGTTTTTCCCGTCCCCGGCGGGCCATAGAGGACGATCTGCCGCTTGATGGACAAGCCCTGCAGCGGATTGAGGTCATCTTCCTTACCCGACACGTACCAACATTCCCGGAGCGGCGGCCAGTAGAAGTCGAGTTTCTGTCCCTTGAGGAGTTGATCGAGCTTGGTCCTGATGGCGCAGAGCCTTTCGTCCAAATCGTCGGGCGCCTGTTCGGGGTCGAGTATCTCCGCGAACGTCTCCGCGATCAGTTGCTTGTGCGTTCGGCTGGCGATGCGCTCGTACTTATCAGGGAAGAGGAGGTGCAGGAGGATGTCTCTGCTCTGCCTGGCCGAATCGCCTTCGATTTTGTCCAGGAGTTCCCGGAAGCGGACGTCGTCGCCGAGAATGGCCTCTCGCTCGTTTTCCGTCATGGAAGCCAGTTCGAGCGCAACGTCTCCGAGGAATGCAATTTCGAAGGGGCGGCGCATGTTATACGCCAATCCAGGCCCGCCGATGCCAGTGTCGAGCTGAGACAGGATCTGGGTAGGGTCGTCGGGCTCGACGTTCTTCCAAGACGCGATGAGGTTAATGAGTTTGCGCTTACGATTGCCAGAGACTGAGGATGGAAAAAGGAAGTAGACGAGTACGAGCTCGCACGCGAGTTTCGTTACATTCAACCCGGCGAGCTCAAGCTGCTGCTTGAACTTCTCTTCAAAGCCACGCTTTGACTCGTCTGGACTGTCGGTGAAGTGCTTCTTGAAGTCCTTGAGGTTCTGCTCGGACCAGATGGCCTCGTCCTTCCACAAGAGTGATTTCCCGCCGATCAGGCAGATTTTTCGCCAAGTCTCTGCGATCTCATAGATCGCTGTTGCGTCGCGTTCCGAATAGCGAGCCATTTTGGTTTCTCAAGACCTCTTCAACACCACAATACTCTCTCGCGAGGCTTTTCACCCGGAGAGACCATGCTACGGTGTTCAGTCCTCGAAGACCATGCCCGGCTGCTCGGCCCACGGCGCGAGAGCGGTGGCGGCCAGCTTATCGAGCGATAGGGCGCAGGGACGGCGGTAGACGAGAATCCGTTCGAGGACGGCCGGTGAGAGATAAGCAAGCCGGATGAAGCGGCTGACGAAAGGCACCGTCACGCGCTCCTGATTGGCGATGTCCGTCAGCGTCGAAGCATCACCGTGTTCCAGCCTCCGGCGCCAGTCCCAGGCCCGGGCGATGGCGCGCAGGAGACGCGGGTCGGACGTCGTCTCGGTGTCCGTCCCATCAAGGCCGGC
>CAYGDS010000115.1:0-3611 GCA_964348595.1 uncultured Gammaproteobacteria bacterium
ATAGAGATGATGCGGAACTCGAATTCGTCGCCGACGCGGGCCACTTCGTTCACGTCCTTTACTGGGCGCGCGGCCAGCTCGCTGATGTGCGCGAGGCCGTGGATGTCCGGATCGAGCTCGACGAAGAGTCCGAACGGGTTGATCTTGAGCACTCGTCCCTTGACCCACTGGTTCACGGCATACTTTTCGCCAACCGATCTCCACGGATCCTGCACGAGCTTCTTCATCGAGAGGAAAATCTTGGATCCCTCAATGTTGATGATCTCGGCGGCCACCTGGTCGCCGATCTTGAGCACGTCGCGCGGGTGGTCGATGCGCTGCCAGGCGATTTCGGAAATGTGCACGAGCCCTTCGAGATTGGCCTCGAAGCGGATAAAGGCGCCGAAGTCGGTCACGGCTGTGACGGCACCCTCTACGCGATCACCCACTTTATATTTGGAGAGGACGGATTCCTGCTTGGTCTCCCATACGGCTTTCTCCGAGACGACCACTTTCTCCTCTTCCTCGCTTACGTCGAGAATCTTCACATCCATGGTCTGTCCCACGAGCAGCTTGAGCTTCTCTTGGATCTTGTTCTTTTCACCACCCGCCACACGCGGATAGTTGTTCGGCGAGAGTTGCGAGACCGGGATGAACGCAGGCACGCCTTCGACGCGCGTAATGAGTCCGCCCTTGTTGGCGTCCAAAATCTTTGCAGAGATGATGGCGTTCTGTGCCACGAGTTCACGAATCTGTTCCCAGGCCTTTTTGCGACCGGCGCCCTTCAGGGACAATTCCAGTTCGCCGAACTCGTTATCAAGTTCGATCACGACCGATTCGACTTCGTCGCCGACGCGAAGATCGAGATGCTTGTCGAGCTCCGGGCCGCGGATGAGACCGATGGCCAGGCCACCGACGTCGATACGCACTTCATTGCGTCCGACGGCGATCACGGCGCCCTTTACGACGTCACCGACCTTAGGGAACGAGGCGCCGCTCGCGAGCAGCGTCTCGATAGCCGAGGGGGCAGTCTTTGTGTTTTGCATACGATTGAATGATCCAGGAACCCAGATCCTTGATCCCAGAAAAGTTCAGGGATCACGGTTCTGGGATCTCGGATCGTGAAATAAAAACGGCAGGCGGGACTGAACACCCACGGCCTGCCGGCATTGGAGGTTATGAACCCTGGGAAGTCTTCCTCCCGGGCCTGGGTCCTGTTGGGCAAATGCCCCAGACGAGCCAGTTGAGTAAGGGTGTCAGTCGCCGGGGATCCTAACGGATGCCGGGCGGCTGGTCAAGAGCAGTCTGCTACAATACCCTCATGCCCGTATCACACCTCGACATTGCCGAACTGGAACCCATGGCTGACTTCATCGAGTCCGTCATGGAATACCTGCCGGAGAAAGATCGAGCCTCGTACAACAAGGCTGTCGCTGAGGCGCGTGCGGGAACGATCACGCGCGAGCGCCTCCTTGAGATGGCGAAAAACGTCGGCTCCGTCACTTGGCCGATGCGTCGCACGCTCGATCATTTTTTGTCGACGGTCGGTGCGGAACTCGAGTGGGAAAAGGTTCTCGAGCATGTGCGTCCGACGACCGCGCTGCTCCTGAAGAAACTTCGGGAGAGCGCTGGCGCGATCCCGCTTGGCGACATGCTCAAGAACGCCGACGCGTCGTATCTCATCTCGCCGGAACAACAGGTAGAAATCGACATGGTGCGAGAGGAGGCGAGGCTCGATCTCTGGAACGAGCACAAGGAGCATCTCGCGACCATGCTCGCAGACGCGTCGACAGAGCTCGAGGCCATGAAAAAACGATTGAAGCTTATGCGCGAGCAGACCCTCGCGACACAGGGGGCCGAACAGAGCAATTTGCTTGAGCGGCTCGCCACCTATGATGATCGGATCTATTTTGGTGGCGAAGCGATCCCGCTTGAGCTCCTCGATGCCGAGCTCACCTTTGATGCAGAGGAGCATGGGATCGATCCGGAAGCAGCAACGCGTGGCTGATCCATAGATATGATGAACCCCCGGTCCGACCTAGGTCGAAACGGGGGTTCAAGAGTCGAGCTCAGCTCGATCAGGCTTCAGGGATCGGGGACTCGCGTTCGCGGCGCTTGGGAGGATCGTCCATCGACGCGCTCCAGATCCCTCCCTCGCTCAGCGCGAGGTGCCGGATCTTGCCTGGAGCGAGATTGCGGACTGGGCCGCCCACGAGCTCCACGGTGTGCGTGTCGCCGTTGTCCCACACGTAGGCCTGGTTCCAGGCCGCGTGGGCGTTGTGGAACGCGCGCAGCGCGGGGAGGAGCGTCGCCGGGGCGATGACCTCGACGCCGTCCTTGTCGGTTGCGAGCGAGAACGACTCAGCGTCCTCGTCGCAGTCGAAGCAGCTGCGGAAGATCCGCTTGTACTCGCCGGCCAGGATCTGGCCGTCGGGGGAGCGCTTGGGCTGTCGTCGGGCGAAGTCCTCCGTGAGGAACGATCCGCCCTCGATGAGGGAGTCGATGAGGCGCTCCACCCCGGCGTTCGGGACGTGGAGGACCTGGGTGCCGTTCGTCGGCCGCTCGCGACGGGCCCGTTCGACCTCGACGCCCCACTTCTCTTCGTCGAGCTCGATGCCGAGCTCGCTGGCCGACTGGACGGCGTTCTGCCGATTGTTCACGTGGATGTTGATCATCACACGGCTGGGCTTTGCCAATGGAACGTGCTCCTTACGTTAACCGAAAACCCAGGAAATCCGGGCACGGTAACGGCCTAAGATAGCATTAAACCGAGATTTTGTCAACTTTTGTAACAATTTTGGAAATAAGTGACCCCCCGCACGATTTTTGTCGTGGGGGGGTCGGACCTCTTTTGGGGTTGGCCTAGAGTGGTGGATTTGGTACGAGCCTTGATCTTTTGGCCGGCCATTGAAGGGCGTTGCCTGAGACCGAGGTGCCTCGTTGTTGCCTCCTTGAAGGTGCGGGGTCACGGGGGGTGGGCAGTGCTGCCCGGTTCGGAACGCGCCAGTCTCGGCTTTTCGAGGTCACCTTGCGGCTTCATGACCGTGGTTTACCTCACCGTGGCGTAGGGAATATAGCAGATATTCGAGATTTCGTCAAGGGCTTCCCCCGACCCTAGATCAGCCAGTTTTTAAGGGACTCGCGTACCGACCCGGCCATTTCTGCCCAGGGTTTGAGTAAGGTCTGTGTTCGATAGTGGTCGGGGTTTGCGAGAACGGCGGCAAGGGCCTCGGCCCAAACGTGCGGTTTTTCTGGTTGGGCTAACAGGGTTCCTGTGGGGGCCGTTTCGGGGAGCGCGCCCGTCGTCGATGCAATACACGGCGTACCGGTCTGCGCCGCTTCGTGGAGCGGAATGCCAAATCCCTCGTACCAGCTCGGATAGAGAAAACACGCGGTCTCACGCATCAGAAGAGAGAGCTCCTCGTCCGTTGGATGGAACCCTCGACCAACGCTTTTGATCTCGACGCCACAGGCCTGCGCGGCGAGCTCGGCCGCGCGCGTGTTTTTGCGGGCGTCGCCGTGGCCCATGGTCAACACAAACACCTCACCCTGCCCTCTCCTTCGAAAGGAGAGGGAGGGTTCTGGGCCTGGCAGGGGATCAAGGCCGATCGGTACAACGATCGCGTCTCGAT
>CAYGDS010000116.1:0-3483 GCA_964348595.1 uncultured Gammaproteobacteria bacterium
GTTGACGAGTCGATGGTGACAGGGGAGCCCATTCCAGTCGAAAAGACGCCGGGAGAAAAACTCATCGGCGGAACCATCAATGCCACTGGAAGTTTTCTCATGGGCGCGGAAAAAGTGGGACGAGACACGCTTCTATCCCAAATCGTAAACATGGTGGCAGAAGCGCAACGAAGCCGCGCGAAGATTCAAAAGCTCGCTGATAGGGTGGCCTCGTACTTCGTTCCCGCGGTCGTCGTGATCGCCGTAATCGCGGCAATCGTTTGGGGGCTATTCGGACCCGAACCTCGCTTTGCACACGCGATCTTGAATGCCGTGTCCGTACTCATCATCGCCTGCCCCTGCGCGCTTGGTCTTGCGACTCCCATGGCTATCATGGTCGGAACAGGCCGGGGCGCTACTGCGGGCGTTCTCATCAAAAACGCTGAAGCCTTGGAGTTGATGGAGAAGATCGACACCCTGGTTGTGGATAAGACGGGCACGCTGACTGAGGGTAAGCCTCGCTTGATGTCTGTCCTCGCGCTTTCTTCCCACATGGAATCCGAAGTTCTGCGTCTTGCTGCGAGCCTTGAACAAGAAAGCGAACACCCGCTCGCGGAAGCAATCGTTTCGGGCGCAAAATCCAAGGGTCTCCAACTCGTGAAAACGTCTGACTTTCAGTCGATCACGGGAAAAGGTGTTACTGGAAAAGTGGATGGAAAAACGGTCGCACTAGGTAGCGAGAAACTCATGGACGAACTCGGAGTCTCAAGCTCTGACCTTACGGAGAAGGCGTCTGAGCTCCAAAAGAAGGGGCAGACCGTGATGATGATCGTAGTCGATGGGTTGCCTTCTGGCCTTGTTGCTGTCGCCGATCCGATCAAGGAGAGCACAGCAGAGGCCATTCGCCTACTTCACGAGGAAGGCATCCGCATCGTCATGTTGACGGGGGATCATCGTGTCACCGCTGAAGCCGTGGCCAAAGAGTTAGGCATTGATGAAGTGAAAGCAGAAGTATTACCGCTGCAAAAGAGCGAGATCGTAAAACAGCTTCAACACGGGGGCCGCATGGTCGCGATGGCCGGAGATGGCGTGAACGATGCTCCAGCACTTGCGGCAGCCCACGTCGGAATCGCAATGGGAACAGGAACCGACGTGGCGATGGAGAGCGCCCACATCACTTTGATTCGAGGTGATCTGCGTGGAATCGCGCGAGCTAGAAGGCTCAGTCGTGGTACGATGCGAAATATCCGCCAGAATCTCTTTTTTGCGTTCATCTACAATGCGCTGGGAGTGCCCATCGCGGCGGGCGTACTCTACCCCTTCGTCGGAGTGCTTCTTAGCCCCATGATCGCCAGCGCCGCGATGAGCCTAAGTTCGGTTTCGGTCGTGGGCAACTCGCTCCGCCTGCGGAAACTCCATCTTTAGATCCTATCGAACTTAACACCAAGCTCCGGTGCATAAATGGATTCGTCCTTATAAATGAATGCGATATTGAAGTTTACGGAGTCGGGAATTTCACAAATTGTCCCTATCCATGAGTTACGGATTACCTCAGGGACTGCAAGCCAGCCAATGTGCCGCGAAGCGCCCGAGCCACACCGCTCCTACGCCAAGCAGGAGCTGAGCGCACACGTTTACCACCACCCAGGTGATCTGCCCCCCCGCACGCATCAGCTCGAGCGTCTCGAAGCCGAAGGTCGAGAACGTGGTGAAGGAGCCCAGGAAGCCCACGACCCCGACGAGGAAGAGGTGTCGGTGGAACGGAACGGCTCGCTCACCGAGGGCTCCAGACACGGCGATGACCAACAGATCGAGAAGCATAAGACCTCCTACTCGGGTTCAGAATGAGTAGGAGTCATCAGCCACACGGCGGTTACAAGGCTGACTCCATAGCCGTACCTCAAGTCTACCAGATCCTGAGGAATGTTCGAGATCGTCTGCTGGAGCGCTAGTCACGATCCAGAGACAGCCGCACCCAAGGAATTCATTAGGCGCTTTATTCCGCCGCCCTCACGATCGAAATTCTTTCTCAGTTTAGATGTAGATCGTCGCATACCTATCTCGGAAAAGAAGAGATACTCCATCGGCGCCATCTACAGAAACCAAAAGCACGCCATCGCGACCAGTGTCGGGATCAACGCTCCGAGAAAAAGGCGTGCGGGACTGATCCCTTCCGGTCCGCACCGATCACGTAGGATGGCAAACCCCGCCGGGTTTGGAGCATTTGCGATAACCGTGAGACCGCCGCCTGCGACCGCTCCTGCTACAAGAGCGTACTTGAAAGCTTCGCTGACACCGGGAACCTGCGCTCCTAGGTACGTCAGCGCGGCGTTGTCGGTAAACGAGGTCAACGCAGTCGCCCCTACAAACAACGTCCCGTTCGTAAGGCCACTTACCAACGGCCTCAGCCACCAACTCTGTAGGCCGCCGAGCACCACGAGGCCAGCAAGGAAAAAGCTGACTAACATGCTCTCCTTGAGTCTCAGCTCGTCCTGGTACTCTTTCGTAATCTCGGCCAGACCGAGAAAGAGCAGCAACATGCCAACGAAGATCGCAGGATAATGGGACGTGACGACGATCCCGGAGAGGACGAGTAGGTGCAGACCCTGGAGCCACCACGGCGCCTTTCTCCTGCCACCATCTCTTGCTGTCAGCCCCGCGCCTCGAAGTTCCCCGCGATTGACGAAGACCACCACGCCCGTCGTAAAAAAACAAGCCAACGCCGCCTTCCAACCAAAGTGCGTCGCCATGTAAACCGAATCCCACTGCCAAACCCTTGCCACCATCAAAACGGGTGGCGCTGCGAAGTGGGTCAAGACGCCGCCGATCGAGACATTAACGAACAACGTGCCGAGCACCATATACTTGAATCGCTCGGAGCGCCCAGCCTGGAAGTAGTGCTCTTTAAGAATGAGCGCCGTTACCGTCATCGCGGCCGGCTCGGTGATGAGACTTCCCAGAAGTGGGCCTATCGTCAGGGTCGCAAAGAAAAAGGCGGCGTCCCCCTTGAGAGGCAGGACCCGAGATACACCCCGGATCACGCCGGCGGCGAAAGCCACCACAGGCCGGGTCGCCGCAACCGACATGATGGCAAAAACAAAGAGGGGCTCTCTAAAATCTCTTCCCTCCACAATTTCGACGGCGGTTTTCGAATCGAAGCACACGGCGACGATACCCACCAGAGCTGCCGCCCACACCCCGAATACAATCTCGACCTCGCCCAATAAATGAAAGAGGTTCTCAAGGATCGAGCCCTCTTTATATTTCGCAGCCAGATGCTGGAACGCCTTCACCGCAAAAATATGCAGAACCGCGCAGCCGAAGAAGACCGATCCCAGGACTTCGAGTGCGCTTGGAGTCATGCTTTACGTCGATCCGACCGATTCTTGTCCACGATGGCCCAAAGAATCAGCACGAAGGCGACCAACCGAATCATGACTTGTCACCTCGCAACTTGAACGCGTCAGTAAACGCCCGTAATGCCTTCGTCGGTCGAGAATAGAT
>CAYGDS010000117.1:0-1954 GCA_964348595.1 uncultured Gammaproteobacteria bacterium
CATCTGATCCTCGCGCCGCGTCGTCACCAACTGACGACCGACCCGATTTCTGCGAGCGATTTCACGGACATGGGCGCGCTCTTCGTCTGGGCCAGGAAGGAGTTCGGTTTCACCGGCGGCGGGTTCGCGATGCGCTTCGGTACGCCGAGGCAAAGCGCCGGGACGGTTCTGCACCTTCATGCCAACATCATCATTCCGGATCTCACAGGCTCGGTCGAGGTGACGCTCGCCAAGGAGCCCGAGAAAATCATGGAGCAAGTGTGCCGCATGCGGGTATACGAACGACTGCGCCAAGGAGCGAAATTCGAGGAGCTCACGGTCGACGAACAGAAGCTCGTCGAGGGAAGGCTCTAGATCGTCTCTCAACTGCCAGGCCTGACTACGTGTCAGGCCTTTTCATTTCACGTAAATAATCTGCACGCCCTGGCTTTTTAAAATCCGCTCGCCGTCGAGCACGCTGTAGCCGTTGCGATAGAACACGCGCTTGATGCCTGAATACGCGAGTTGTTTGGCGCATGGAGGGCAGGGGAAGGTATCGCAGTACACATCCGCTCCTTTGAGTGAGATGCCTTCTTTGGCCGCTTGCGCAACGAGTTGCGCTTCCGCATGGATCGCAAGGGATGATTCAAAATGCTTTCCGCCTGTAAAGTTACTCCGCGGATCTCCCTCGTCGTATGGCTGTTGGTCTGACGGCACATACAGATTATGGGCTTTGAGAATCACGGCTCCGTCTTTGACCGCGAGCGCGCCAATGCGGCGCCACCAATCTTTGGCTTTTATGCCTTCTTCGAGCGCGAGCTCAATCATCTGTCGATCAAACTCCGCCTCACTGATCATGATGTCGGGCAAGACCTCGGCGGGCTCAATGGATTTCTTGATGCCCCAGCGCAAAAAAATCGTATCTTTCTCGACGGGATGATCAGAGAAATATTTTTTCACCAGTTCTTCCGTCAACTCATCATCCGAAACGACGAGTGGCGTCTTGTCGTTCTTGAGTTGTGCGATCGTGTTCCCGTCCAAAATATTCACCTTGTCGAACCGCCCCCACGACTCGATGGCTTTTTTGACAAGGGTCGGATCAAGCTTGCGAATGTCTTTGACCAAATAGTCAAACGAGGCGATGACATCATTTCCAAAAAGATAGAGTTCCTTTGCCTCCGGATGTCGTTCAAATAGTTTTCTGTACCCCTCGTGAAGGACGGGGATATAGCAGACGATCGCGGGCATACTTTTATTCTTCCTGCGTACCCAGGGTCTCCTGTAAGACCTTGAGGAGTTTTGGCGTGAGCGCCTCTTCCAATTTCTTGGCGGTCTTGAGTTGCATCAATCGAATCTTTGCGCTCGTAGAAGTCGTTGCTTGTCGGTCGAGCACGACGACTTTGCCGCAAAACTCTTCAAGCGCCTTGATGTCTTCCGGCGTGTAGGTATCTTCGACAGCGATCAGTACGTCGGGGCGCACAACTTTGATCAGATGCCATTTCGGGTCATTCAGCTTTTTCAAGTACACGAAGTCCACGGGGCGCAGGTGCAGAACCATTTCCATGCGTTCGCCCTCCGGTACGACGGGACGATCGATTCCTTTTCGCGTGCGGATCTTCTCGTCATCATCGATGCCGACGATGAGCACGTCACCTTCCTTTTTTGCCGCGTCCAAATATCTCGCGTGTCCAATATGCACGAGATCATACGAGCCCTGTGTCAGCACAATTTTCGATCCGAGCGTGCGCAGGCTGTCTACGACCGTTTTGAGTTCGTTGTGATCGGTGAACGCGCGACCCTTTTTGTACATATTGATTACGTTATGAGCGTTCGGAGCTCATGCGTCAAGCGACGTATCCACCAGTCGAGCCCCAGCCGCCGCGTGACGGGCCGGCCGGCTCGCCCTCGTCCCAATCGACCTTTGTAACCGCGATTAAGATACCTTCCGGGAGCCGTGGGCCCGCTTCGGTTGCGA
>CAYGDS010000117.1:1964-3412 GCA_964348595.1 uncultured Gammaproteobacteria bacterium
TTCCCCGGATTCCAAAAGAACAGCAAAATTTCATCTTCCGGACCGCAGAAGTCCTCATCGACAATGCCGACCGTGTTCCCGATGCGCAACCCGAGTTTCTTGAAGGTCGATGATCGTGGAAAAATCGCCAGCATATGGTCTTTTGGTGCCTGGATGACCAATCCTGTCGGAAGCATAAGCGTCCCACCCGGGGGTACAACTCCATTTTCTGCGACCGCAATATCAAAAGCCGCGGCTCCGGGAGTTTTATATTCCGGAAGTCCGACGTCTTCGCGGATTCTTGTAATGCGCGCTTTCATTTCTTTAGCGTGAATCCCAGCTCGGACATCATCCCGTGAACCGCTGCTTCAAGCCCCCCGCGTGATCCCTCGTTCTTGATCGTTTTCCAGGCGCGCTCCATCACGAGCGGGATCGTCACTTCCGTCGGCGCGCCATCTTCTTTCAGAAATTGTTCCCACGTCATGTTGGCCTCGGTGGCCTTTTCGCCGCGCTTCTTCATGCGCTCGTAGCGGAGCTTCGCATCCACCTCGATCGAAAGAAGTTTGAAGTGGGGGAGTGGTTCGAGCGCGACTATATCGCCTGGCCGTCGAATACCGTCGACGACTACGATGTCCTCCGGTGCATTGAGCGCGGCTTTCTCAATCGAGTAAGACAAGACATCTTCGCCGTATTCCTTGCGAACCGCGTTTGAGATCTTAATAAAATTGTCGCGAGACTTTTCGACGCCAAGAGTTTCGAGGATCTTTCCGAGGATGCCGCTGAACCGGACGTACCCTGCGCCGTACTGCTCTTTCAAGAGATCGGCCACGGTCCCTTTGCCGCAGCCCGCTTGTCCGACGAGTCCGATGATGAGTTTGGGCATAGTTCGCCACGCATCATAGCCCACGCGACACGTGGGAGGTACGGGGTGTCAACCCCGGGAACGATACTTTATGAAAACCGCATCCAACGGGTATTGGATGCGGTGAGAGCGGGCTAAGCGGCGAGCATGTCGACCAGTGTGCCGACGGCACTTGGGAGGTCGTTACAGGCCGTGAGGCCCGCCTTCGTGCGGAGCGACTTGGTGCCGAGGACGTAGTCAGCGACGGCGCCGTAGCCCTTGATGAGGACGATGGGCTTGCCCATCGTCAGGGCGATGAGCGCCTCGCGCAGCGTGCCCTCGGCACCGCCGAGGACGAGCACAACGGTTGCATCGGAGACCATGCGGTTGCGCATGTCCTCCTTGTCCGGACCGACGAAGGTGACGGGCACTCCGCCGAACCGATCGTCCGTCGAATGACGTGCGTGTTCCGGCTGGTACAGCCGGACCTCGGGCGTCGCCGACTGCGTGCTCTGGAGCGCGGCCTTGAGGACGGCGCCGGGGTTGCCGGTGGACGTGCCCGCGAGAAGCGAGCAGTGCGGAACGAGCGAATCGGCGACGTACGAAGCCGAGGCGTCCGGCAGGGTCT
>CAYGDS010000118.1:0-3315 GCA_964348595.1 uncultured Gammaproteobacteria bacterium
CTTCTATATAGTCCTCGACCTCCGAAAAGGCGTAGAGGATTTCGTTTTCCGTCATGAACCCGCGGCTGCGCGCCTTATCAAACAAACGATCGACGGTTTCCTGCGGTGGCGGGGGTGTCCTTTGATACGGCCGCTTCGGGCCGTGCACGGGCTTCCCCAGCGGCTTCTTTCCCATCGGACCCTTACCCGTCTTGGGATGGTGCTTAGGTTGCTGTTTTGATTTTACGTTTTTCGTCTTTCGTCTTGCGTCCTGTATGCGCTTCTTCTGCATGTGCTTTGCCATACGGCAATGGGTGGCCATCCGGCCGCGTGACGTACACGCGTGCGGGACAGGATTATGTCAATTCGCGAAATCGTTGCGTCAGCTCGTGTATGCGCCGCTCGTCTTTGAGCAGCTCGGCTTCCGCCATCTGTTGTTTCAGGAGTTCGAGCTCGCGTGTTTTGCGCTTGCGGCGCAGCTGCTCGACTCCCGTCTTCAGTTCGCGCTTGAGCTCTTCAAGCGACATCCCTTGGAATTCGCGCTCGGCCAGAAAGGCCAGGGCGTCGAAGATCTTCGCCTCATCCGGCGCGAGGGTCGCCGGAGGACGGATTGTTTGTCCCGCCATGGCGGGGTCCGATTGCACGGATATGCCTGGATCATACGCGACCCTAATATTTCCGTAAAGTGCGGCCAGATTCTGGTCCTCAAAGTCCTCAGAAGCCACCCTTTCGACCGCCACGGCCTCGTTCCAAAGCTCGGGACGGTACACACACAGCGCCAAGAGCCGTCTTCCGTGCGTCTTTCCGGATTCCTCTCGTTGTTTTTCCCTCCTCTCTGAGGAGGGATGAAGGGAGGAGTGCTGTGCCGTGGCCTGATCTTGCGTTTTACGTTTTACGTCTTGCGATGATCGCTGCATCGCATCCCGTAGCGCCTGCTCACTTACATTGAGATCCGTTGCAAGCTTTTTGACCCAATGGTCCCGCTCCACCGGATCCGCAATCTGCCTGATTTCCGGCAGGATCATTTTCGCAATCTCCTTCTTTGATTCCGCTTCATTCAGATTTTGCGTTTTACGTTTTGTGTTTTGCGCTTGGAATGCGTTCCGATAGATCCACTCCATTATGCCCGTTGCGTTCTTAATCGCGTCTCTCCAAATCTGCGGATCTTTTCGTACCGCCTCGTCAGGATCTTTTCCAGCCTCGGGTGGCAGCGTAATGATCTTAATATTAAAATCCTGTGCTCGCGCGAGATCCAAACCGCGCAATGTGGCTGCCGCTCCCGCGTTGTCCTGATCGAATGCGATGGCGAGGTTCGTCGTGAAACGTTTGAGCAAGGCGAGCTGCTCGCTGGTCAGCGCCGTTCCGCTCGCTGCGACGACGTTTTCGATACTGAATTGATGTGACCCGACAACATCCATATTGCCCTCGACGATAACAGCCATGTCCTGACGACGTATATCTGCCTTCGCCTTATCGAGCCCATACAAAACCGCAGACTTTCGATACACCGTCGTCTCCGGCGTATTCACATATTTTGCTTCTTGTTTTGCGGATGCTTGCGGATGCGTGCGGTTTGCGGTTTCAAGAATTCGACCTGTGAATCCCACAATATTCCCATGCACATCCGCGATCGGAAACATCAAACGGTTACGAAATCGATCGTACACGCCCGATCCTCCTTGACGATCGCTCTTGCCGACGAGACCCGCTTGCAGCATTTCGTCGGCGGTCACGCCAGATTTGATGAGCGCATTCGTGAGCGCATCCCAACTCTCCGGCGCATAGCCGAGATGGAATAGATCCGCCGTGAGATCGTCCACGCCGCGCTTTTTGACATAGGCCCGTGCATGTTCGGCCACAGGAGACGTGTTGAGCGTCGCTTGGAAAAATTTCATCGCAAGCGCGTTTACTTCATGGATGCGTTTTTTGACCCCGGCAGTTTTTTGATCGAACGCGGGAAGTTCCACCCCCGCCTTTTGCGCGAGATGCTCGAGCACCTCACGAAACTCCATGCCCTCGATTTTCATCACGAAAGAGATGATGTCACCTCCTTGGTCGCATCCGAAGCAATGCCAGGACTGGCGCGGACGCGAGATATAGAAGGACGGTGTTTTCTCGTTGTGAAACGGGCACAAAGCCTTAAAACTCCCGCTTCCCGCGGTTTTAAGCTGGAGATATTCGCCAACTACGTCGGCGACATCTAAGCGGGATTTCACGTCCTCAACAGCGTCCATGGGAGTATCTAAGCGTATCTGCCGTCGTTTGTCATTCCCGGCTCGGTGATACATGCGAAGTAAGAGTCCAGCGTGAAGCCATGCCCAATCGAAATGCCCCGATCCATTCGGACCGGGGCCTTATTCAGCGGATTCTTACCCTCCAAGGCAAAGTCTCCCCTGCTTTGAAGTGTCGATAGGTTGTCGACGAATCGTGCGGCACGGCTGTCGAGTCCGGCACAATCCACGATTCGCGTACGATTTCGAGCTCGCCCGTCGGACCATCGATGCCGTAGACATCGAAACCGACTTTGCAGAGGAATGGTTTGAGCAGCGGCAGCTTGTCGAACTTCTCGAACTGCTGTGCGTAGATCGGGATGGCCGTAAGGTCAACCCATAGTCCGGTAGATCCCTTCGCCTTGTCTTTGGTCGACCGGGGATGCGGCGCACTATCTGTTCCCGGAATAATCCTCGGATGTCCGCTCATCACGGCCTCATTGAGGGCGGCGCGGTCATCATCGCTCTTGGCCACGGGCATACACAGGCAGTCGTGATTGCCATACCAATCGCCTTTGGTGAGCACGAGGTGATGCGGCGTAATAGTCGCCGACACGTTCGGGTACTCGTACACGAACGCTAGCGACTCGCGCGACGTGATGTGCTCGAAGACAATCTCAATACCCGGGAACGTCGTGAGGATCTCAAGCAAGTACGGGAAGAACGCCTTCTCGCGCTCGAGCCAATCGTCGACGTCCGGGTCTTCCCCGTGGATCGCGAATTTCATCTTGCGCTCGCGGATGGCCGCCAAGTGATCCCTCCGCTTGAGCAAGTCGCGCGGATGCATTCCGAAATGAGCGTTGGTTGTACCAGCCTCGCCCTTTGAGCTCACCGGCATGAACTTGATGACCTTGGCTCCGGCATCATTAGCCGCAAGAATTTCCTCGACGGTCAGGTCGGCCGTAAAGTAGATCGTCGAGATGAGGCGCATGTCGGGTCGCCTCGCCTTGACGATGGCCGCATGATCGACGACCTGCGCGGCCGACGCGATCGGCCTTTTCTTGTTCGGCATGTCGACGACAGTGCAGAAATAATCCGCCGTCGTGTCTATCACCGCATCCAGAAC
>CAYGDS010000119.1:0-3292 GCA_964348595.1 uncultured Gammaproteobacteria bacterium
GCGCTCCAGCGCTGGCGTGTCCCGCGCGCCATCGGCGCGGCGCTGATGCTGGGCCTTGTCCTGACAAGCGTGGCCGCCGTCACCTTTACGTTGCGCGACGACGTGGCGAAGGTGATCGCCGAGCTGCCAGATGGCATGCGTCGGTTCGGCGCAGCCCTTCAAACACGGGGCGAACCCTCAACGCTGGACTCGCTGAGGGAGGCGACGACGGCGATCGATAAGACCGCGGCGGACGCTGCCGGCGCATCGACGGCCGCCAAGGGCGTCGTCCGCGTTCAGGTCGAAGAGCCGGTCTTCCGTACCTCGGATTTCCTGTGGTCCGGGTCTATGGGGCTGGCAGGTCTGGCGAGCCGGCTCCCCATGGTGTGCTTTCTCGCGTACTTTCTGCTTGTTGCCGGCGATTTATTCAAGCGAAAGCTCGTGAAACATGCGAGCTCGACCCTCGCTGGCAAGAAAATCACGGTGAACGTGCTCGACGCGATCGGCCGCCAGATCGAACGCTTCATTCTCGTGCAGATCGTCACCTCATGCCTTGTTGGCGTCACGACGGGTCTCGCGTTGTGGGGGCTGGGGTTGCAGAACGCCGCGGTCTGGGGTCTCGCCGCCGGCATCTTCAACTCGATTCCCTATTTCGGTCCCTTTATCGTCACGTCTGGATTGGCGGTGGTGGCCTTTCTCCAGTTCGGCAGCTTTGGCATGACCGCGGTGATCGCCGGCGTGGCGCTGGTCATCACATCACTCGAGGGCTGGGTGCTCACGCCGGCTCTTCTGGGACGGGCGGCGCAAATGAATCAAGTGGCGGTATTCGCCGGGCTGTTGTTCTGGAGCTGGATGTGGGGCATCTGGGGCATGCTGCTCGCCGTTCCCATGATGATGGTGGTCAAGGTGATCTGCGACCATGTCGAGGATTTTCACCCGGTCGCGGATTTCCTGTCAGAATGAGTGAACGCTCCTCGCTGATACCTGCCGCCCCCTCGCGCCCCACGCGAACGGCAATCGGACCGGCGCGCACACGCGTCCCTCGTGCCAGGAGTCGGCCGCGATCCTGGTCCAAACGCACCGTCAAACGCGGATGGCGCCGCGTTTCCATCGACCCGCGGTCTCGTGCTCCGAAAGGCGTCCTGACCTTCTGGACACGTGCGCGCCGCCTTCTCTGGTCGTGGTGGCCGTGGGCGCTTGTCAGCGTCTGGGGCGTTGCCGAGGGGCGCTGGGGATGGGCGATCGGCGCGGGCGCCATGGCGATCGTGAGTTTCCTGATCGCGCCAGATGCCCTCCCGCCGCGGTTCGGTCTGGATCATGAGTTTTCCATCGAATCCAACGAGTTTCTGGACACCATCGCAGGTGCCAGCGGCGTTCCCTTCGTGGAGGGAAACGCCGTGGAGCTCCTGAACAACGGAGACGCCTTCTACCCGCGGATGCTCGAGGCGATTGACGGGGCACAGGCCTCGATCACGATTGAGGCCTACATCTACTGGGCAGGGGAAATCGGTGTCGTGTTCGCGCGGTCCCTCGCCGAACGGGCGAAGGCGGGAGTCAAGGTCAAGATCCTGCTGGATGCCATCGGGTCTGCGAGCATCGGTCCTGAGATTCTGGAAACCCTGGATGCCGGTGGATGTCAGGTTGCGTGGTACAACCCCATTCATTGGTATTCGTTGGGGCGCTTCAATAATCGAACGCACCGGAAGTCGTTGATCATCGACGGCCAGGTGGCGTTCACGGGAGGGGCGGGTATCGCGGATCACTGGCTGGGTCACGCGCAGGGACCGGATCACTGGCGTGACATGCAGATACGCCTCGAAGGGCTTGCGGTGACTCCGCTGCAGACGGGTTTTACCTACAACTGGCAGCAGACCACCGGGGAGTTGCTGACCGGGTCTATGTACTACCCGTCGATTGAACCCCGCGGCCGATTTGCCGTGCAGACGCTGATGAGCTCGCCGGAGACCGGCGGGTCGAACGTCCGCACGATGTATTACCTGTCGATTGTGTGCGCCCGGAAATCCATCTACATCGCGAATCCCTATTTCGTTCCGGATCCTGTCGCGCTCGAGACCTTGATCGAGGCGAAGCAGCGCGGGGTCGACGTGCGAATCATGGTCTCGGGCATCCGCAACGACAACTGGCTCGCGCGGCAGAACAGTGTGCGGCTCTTCGGACGCTTGCTGGATGCCGGCATCGAGATGCTGGAATACAACCGTACGATGCTGCACCAGAAAACAATGGTCGTCGACGGTGTGTGGGGGACCGTCGGCACGACGAACTTCGACAACCGGTCATTCGCGCACAATGAAGAAAGCAACGTCTGCTTTTTCGATCGCGACCTGGCCGGTCAGCTTCACGGCATCTTCCTTGACGACGTCGCCGCGTGCGCTCGCGTGCAGCGCCACGCGTGGGCACGACGGGGGGCGTGGGCAAAGGCGCAGGAACTTGTCGCCTCGTGCCTCCAAGAACAGGCCTGAGGACCTATTTCCTGCTGATCACCGTCCGTAGCTACGATCTGGGCTGACCGGGTTTCTGGCTGCCTAGGCCGGGGCCGTCGCTCGGTTTCTCGCTTCCCATGCCTTCCTTCCCGGACTTCCCAGCGCCCATATTTCCCCCGCTGTCGGCGTCACGCGGTGTGTCCTGCTTCTTTTCTTCGATCTCTTGATCCGGCATCGGGCTCTCCATCGTTTACATCTTGACCTGCAGGACCAACGTCGAGCCGGTACTCATCGAGACTTAAAGTCAGCGATCTTGGTGTGGGGCGACGAATCGTCGTGCCCAATCCCATGAGTGGCCAAGTAGGCGACGGAAGCCGGCACCGCAAGAGGGCGGCCTCAGCCGGCCGGCCCGTCGTCTCGCGCATCGACTTTCCGCTCGCCGCCCCTTGCCGCATCAGCGATTTTCAGATACGCCGCTGACTCCACGTGGATCTTGTCTACAAGCGCCTTGTGCGGCTTTGAATCGGGACGCGTTCTCGGGAGCTGGGCCCAATGGCCCTTGATACGCTCCAGCAGAGCGTTCACCTCCCCATGTGCATTCCCAATTCTCATGGAGTCGGCGGGGCCGCACACTTCGCCTTGAAGCATCTCGGATGCCTTCACGACCTCGACAGCCTCTGCGCGCAGCTCCGCACAGTAGTCCACGACCAGTGACATGGACGTCTGCGTTACTGGCGAAGAGCGCTCTCTGAGTTCATCGAGCAGCGCCCGTGCCGTGCGCAATTGATGCTCCAGCATGGAGATCAGGTCATAACAGGAAGCGAGGCCCTTCGCGTCGTCGGCCACACTGGTCGGCCGCGCCGCAGCGACAC
>CAYGDS010000120.1:0-3291 GCA_964348595.1 uncultured Gammaproteobacteria bacterium
CTTTTACGGCTCCGACTTGCGAGGGAGTTCGGTGCGTTCGTTGTTACTTGACCATAGGGTGATCGATGGGCTTTTCGTGCCCGATGCCGTCGATCAGCGGCGATGTGAAGGTGCTCCTTTCTGTCGTTGTCCAAGTCCGGTTCCGCCGGACGCGGTTCGCGTGTCAGGCCGCGCGGACGTCGACGCGCTGCGAGGCGAGCCTGCGCTGGTGCTTGGCCTTGATCCGGCCGAGCTCCTCGCGCACGCGCGCGCAGTCGTCCTTCGTGACGTAGACGCCCCAGTCCACGAAGGTCTCGCTCTTGTAGCCGATCTTCCGCTCGAGGCGGTTGATCTCGGCCACGAGCGACTCGAGCTGCGAGATGACCACGTAGCGACGCCGCTCGATCTCCGCTTCGCAGCGGTCGAAGAGCTCGTCGGCCGTGAAGCCATCGAGGTTCTCCCCCTGCTCCACGGCGCCGAGGTTGAGCGCGGCTCCGAGAGCCTCGCGTCGGCGCTTTGCGACGTAGTTGCCGCGACGCAAGAGCTGGTTGAACGCCCAGCAGAGCTTGGCGTTCGAATGCCCCCCGCGGTACGCGCTCGCGACCAAGTGCGCGGCCTTCTTGTCGTCCTTGTCACCGTCCGTGATCTCGAGGAGGCGCATGAGCTCCCCCTCGTCGATCGCGTCGACCGCGTTCGGGATCGTGCGATCGAGGAGCGCACGGCCCTGCCGGTCGGTGACCGCGACGAGCCCGTTGTCGAGAACGTTCTTGAGATTCGAAAGGTTCATCTGATCCCTCTTAGTTGTTTGGGTTGTGTGCCGGATTCCGTAGTCTCCTCTGGGAGACAGATGTGAAGGTGAGAGAACGCTCGCCTGCCGAAGCAAGTTTGCGTCGTGTGGAAACGTACCTATCGGGTTTGGCAGCAAATCGAGCGATGCTCGACAGCCGCCGTGCCTGACTTCCGTTTCCCCGCATCAAGTCGCCATGTTCGGTTTCCTGATGCGTCCTCCTTCACGTCCGTCGCTCCGAGGATTTCCCGCGAAGATATTGGAGGCGGATGGTCCACATGGCCCGAAGGCCACCAGATCCGAAGAAGGACCACGTGAGTGGTTCCAGCCGGAGCCGGATCCATACACGCAATACCTTCCCTGTCCCAACCGAAGTCGGAACTTCCTCCTCCAAGATCCTCGCGAGAACACCCGCCATGAGTGCAAAAACGAGACGCTTGAGGCGTCTCGGTGGTGAGCAAACGAAAGTTGGTAGTCGGTAGTTAGTAGTCGGTAGCAAAAAAGCTACAGCCTACCGCCTACGGCCTACGGACTTTCATCTCAGCTCTCCTTCCGAGACGAATATTTGATTGTAAAGTGGACCTTGTGCCCGGTCATGATCGTCGAGCGTGCCTCGTGGTCCGTCAAGCGGATTTTACGAGGTGTTCAACAACCTTGAGGGGCACCAGAGCTTCGACTCACGTCTGGCTCCAGTAGTAGATGAGGAATGTGCAGTCGCGAGTCTGTTCCGCCGACCAGTCTGTAAGCAATGATTGTTGAAGACTTTGTTTGGTCGGAACTAACTTCGCGTATATCCTTGTCTGTCCCCGCTTCAGATCCCTGACAAGCTTGGGAGCTGAAGCTGGGAGCCGAGTGTTAACCACTGCGGCTCAGAAGAAAAGGATCGAATCATTATGCGGCCATCTTGCGTACCACGTTTCGCGGGGAGCACCACTCGTGGCATCGGGTCGGGACCGCCAACCGTTGTTTGATTTGAAGGGAACCAGGTAGGATCGCGCGTTGCGAAACATTTCGGACCTGGCCCCCACTCCAGTTCCCGACAGGGTCGGAAGCTAAAGTGGAGTGCAGAGTGAAATCACTCTGTCAGAAAAGTTCGAATGCACGGTCATCTTTGTTGAGAGGATGTCCTCTCAAAGGTGTTGGACCGTCCAACCTCTTCGCGACAGTCAGGTGTCGCGGAACGTTCGGCCATCTTGCGTATGAGCGGGCTACCACTCGCTCACATCGGGTCGGGACCGCCAACCTGTCGTATCAGTTCGCGCGGGGCTTCGAGCGCCGCGCTGCCCGGTTCCGCTTGTAGCGGCGGAAACTGTGCCGTCGGGCGTCTTCCGGAAGCCGGAACGACTCGTGCCGCGGCCCGCTGTCGAAGCCGTTCGGCTCCGCGAGCTCGTAGGCCCCCTCGACGAGATCGTTCTCGTCGGTCCAGCGAAGCACGACGTACTCACGGTCGCGCAGCTCATTCGGCCAGGCGTGCGCGGTGCCGGTGTTCCGGTGAAGCAGAACGTCGATCTCGATCGTCTGGTGCATGTGCACCTCCTGGGTCTGGGTTTGAAGCTGTCTCAGTGCTTTAGAGCCAAGGCGGCTTTCAGCATTGAACAAGCTAAGATATCACAAAAAGAAGCTTTTGTCAAGGGTTCCAAACAGTCATTATTAGCTAAAATGGCTAATATCAGCCAATCTATCTAAATTTAGCACAGGCTTGTCATAAACATTTTGACAGAATTTGGCTAATGTAAAGCGAATTGTGGATATATATTATTCACATATCAAAACATGGCTAAAGTAAGCAACTTTTGACAAAAGTTCAAAGTCGTACAATTCCTTGACGGCATCAGCAACCAGTGTTAAGCTGCGGCTCGAAAACGCGCGCATCTAAACAAGTTTTCGCACTTCACCTACCCGCCGTCACCGTCGCCACCGGCTGCCGTGTCACCCGTCCACGGTCTTGCGGGGAGGGGGAAGTGTCTTGTCTACATCTCATCGCCATGTCTGCGATGCAATTCCGCCGGCTCGCGCCCAAGGACCGCGAACGCCGCTATTTCACGGCCGCCCGTGATGCTATGGCCCTTCCGGATCTCATTGAGATTCAGAAGACCTCCTACCGCTGGTTTCTCGAAGAAGGTATTCGAGAACTGTTCAAGGAAATTTCACCGATCAAAGATTTCATCGGACGTGACCTCGAGCTCCACGTCGTCGATTATTATTTCGATGAGCCGAAGTTTGACGAGAAGACGTCGAAAGACAAACACGTCAACTTCGAAGCGCCGCTGCGCGTGAAGCTGCGTCTCACGAACAACCGCACCAAGCAGGAGAAGGAACAGGAAGTCTATCTCGGTGATGTACCGCTCATGACTGATCGCGGTACGTTTATTGTGAACGGCATCGAGCGCGTCGTCGTCTCGCAGCTCGTACGTTCCGCCGGTGCGTTCTTCGCCGCAGAGATGGTGCATGGTCGACGCTACTATGGCGCGCAAATCATTCCGAACCGCGGCGCATGGCTCGAGTTCGAGACGGACGGCAACAAT
>CAYGDS010000121.1:0-3249 GCA_964348595.1 uncultured Gammaproteobacteria bacterium
GTATACTCTAGATGCATCCGTGAAATTTCTTCACGAGCATCGATCGCGACATAACGTCGGGACGGTGAAATAGAAAGGAGTTGATCACCATGGCAAAGAAAAAAATGGCGAAGAAGAAAATGAAGAAGGCCCCGAAGCGCCGCGCTGCAAAGCGAAAGGCCAAGAAGTCCAAGAAGCGTCGCTAAGCGCGTTTCTCGCACCTTTGTTCGAAACAAAATCGCTCGACGAGCATATGCAGTCGAGCGATTTTATGTCTGCGAACTATCCCTGCACGAATCGTAGGTAAACAAACGCCACAAGCATCGCCATAAAGGCGATCCCACTGAAGATGAGGCGCGGTCCGAGCATGGGGCTATTCTAGCACCCCTACCGTCTTGCGGAACCCGATGCGATCCGGCGCCTCATCCCCAAGCAATGTGGCCATGCGCCCGAGCTGGATCACGTGATCACCATAACGATCACGGATACGATCAACGGAAGCGGAAACCATGGCCTCGCGCGGGTCACGCGGAGCGAGGGTTGCGTCCAAACGCAACTGACCCGTTGGCATGCGGAGCTCAAGGAGCGTCACGGCAAGAAAATCGGCAACCGACCCATCCCAAGACTCGCGCAAGAGATCGATGGCAGCACGGACCAGGGCGAACGAGTCTGCGAGCGGCTCGGGGAAACGCAACCATGTACCACCGGATGCGTAGGCGTCTCGCGTGCCGACGGCGACAGAGATGACTCCCGCCTCAAGACCAAGGGCGCGCAAACGTCGACCCGCGCGCTCGGTGAGTTTTGTAAGCACGGCGCCGACTTGCCCGTCGCGGTTCACGCGCTGCGGCACGCAGTACGAGTGACCGATGGATTTCGGGAGCTCGGTTCCATCGGTAAGTCGCTCGCACTCCACCGCGTGGAGCTTGCACCACCAAAAGTATCCTGCCTTACCAAAGGCGCGCATGAGATTGCCGATGGGATAGCGCTTGAGCTCGAGCGGTGTATAGATGCCGACGCGTTCCATGCGCCGACGCATACGCGGTCCGATGCCGCAAAGGTCCTCGAGATCGGCGCGCGCCAGATACTCGTCCAAATTCTCGTTTGTGACAACGACCAGACCGTCGGGTTTTTTCAAATCGGAGGCGAATTTGGCCAGAAAGCGCGTCGGCGCGATGCCGACGGAACACCCGAGCCATTCCCCGATTTCTTCGCGAATGCGCCGTTTGACGCGCGAGAGGAGAAAGGCCGCCTCGGCCTCGTCCCGACACCAGCCCGTGAGATCCACGAAGGCTTCATCGATAGAATAATGCTCGACCGTATCCGAGAGCTCGTGAAGAATCGCAAACATCTTGCTTGTCACCGCGCGATATTTCGCCGGATCGTTCCCGACGAACACCGCCTCGGGTACGACGGCACGCGCTTCCTTGACCGTCATACCCACCTTCATCCCGAGTTTTTTGGCTTCGATCGACGCAGCAATGACGCATCCACGCTCATGCAGGTAGGCACAGACGCCGACGGGTTTGCCACGCAAAAACGGATTCGCCTGCTGCTCGACCGAGGCGAAGTACGAATTCATGTCAACGTGAACCATGAGGCCCATAACTCAAAAATCAAAAGCATGTCCTGAGCGAAGTCGAAGGGTCAAAGCTCGAACCTCGTATTTGAGTTTTGAGTTACAGGACGCACAGCTCCTCCAATCTCCAAACAAGGGATTCTGTGCGGAAAGAGAGGCGATACGCATTCGCTTCATCGGAAACGGAAAAGAAATAGACCTTCTCGCGTCCAATGCGTTCGGCGTGTACCAAATTCACTTTTTTGATCTGGTAGTACCGTTGGCCCCACTTGAACATCATCGGCTCGGGTCGTTTGTTCTTGAATGCAACGAGCACCTCCACGGGCTCTTCCACTTTGTCGTAGGACATACGGCGTTAACACAGAAGTCAAAACTAAGACGGGTGTTGATCAGAGACCCGAAAGCGCCGATGGGCACGAAAAATCATGCGCCCATGCTTGTCGGCGCTTCCGGATCTCCGATGAGGGACCTACATGGCTCGGTACGAACGGATCACGGCGCGCACAACGCCTTGGATAAGTGGGTCGTAGCAGTAAATCGGTTTCATCGTTTTGTTGGCGGGTTGGAGGCGGATGCGATCTTTTTCTCGATAAAACTTTTTGAGCGTCGCGTAGGCGTTCTCGAGCAGGGCCACGACGACGTCTCCGTTCTTTGGAGAGGGGTTGCGCTCAACGATCACGTAGTCGCCATCAAAAATCCCTTCGTCGATCATCGACTCTCCTTTGACACGCAAGACGTATGAGTTGGCGGAATCCGGCACGAGATCGACAGGAACGGCGAATGTCTCGCGCTCCTCAATGGCCTCAATGGGTTGCCCTGCGGTAATGAGGCCCCTGAGCGGAAGGATGACACTTTTACCCCAGCGCACGGCCTTGTCTGTTGGTTCGAGCTCGCGATTGCCGCCCGAGGACTCGGCCCCGCGCAGAAACCCGCGTGTGCGAAGCGACTGCACGTGCGTGTGCACGGTCGACGGGGAAGCGAGCTCGAGCCCGCCCGCGATCTCGCGGTACGACGGCGGATAGCCGTGTTCGTTGATGAAGTTCACGATGTAATCGAGAACTTCCTTTTGTTTGGGCGTAAGGGGCGCTGGCATATAGAACAAATCTAGAACGCAGTAGAACAAAAGTCAAACACCTGCAAAACCGAACAAAAATGAAACTTATCCACAATGAAAACGAAGGATCACATCTTGACAGACTCCCAAAAATATAGAACGGAGTAGAGAGAGGATCCAGAACGCGCCAACAGATTCGGGCTACCGGATCGTCATACGTGGATGGATCGCAACAACCTATGCGCTTACACGCGCTTGGGCGGCTTGTGATTGCCGCCATCGTTTTCCCCGCAGGACTCTTTCCCACCAGTCCGCTTCAGGCCCATGCCCACTCCCCGCTCGTCATTGGCGAGGTCGCCTGGGCCGGCTCATCGCTCTCGACCTCCGACGAGTGGCTCGAGCTCTGGAATGATTCTGATGCGCCCGTCGATCTCGCGGGATACGTGCTACGAGGCGCCGCGTCGACCGACATTGTATTCGACACGACGCACGTGATCCCACCGCGCGGCACCTTCCTTGTCGCGAATTACACAGATGACGATGCCAAATCAATTCTCGCGACGCCTGTCCAGCTCGTCACGACCTCGATCGCACTCTCCAACAGCGCACTTCTGATCGAGCTTGTCGCGCCCGATGGCGC
>CAYGDS010000122.1:0-3248 GCA_964348595.1 uncultured Gammaproteobacteria bacterium
GGCATGAGGTTTTGTTTTGTTCCGAAAAATATCCTGTATATATGGTATGAAAATAAATACGGCTGCGATCGATGAGGCGATTCCGAAGAACAGCTTGTATTCCATAGCCTATCGTTGCACGAACTCATCCTTTCCCAACCGTTTCTCTGGTGAGGGAGTTTTGAGACCCAGGGTTTTGTAAATATCGTCTTCGGTGTGAACTGGCATGAGCTTCCCTTTTTTGAAGAGCCCGTATTCGTTCAATTTATATCCCTGCTTGATCGCGCGTTCGCGTAGTAAAATGTTGTGTCGCCGATCGCCGGTGAAATATTGGAGCGTCGATCCAAAGACGCGATCCGGGACGACGCGTAAATCTGCGTCGATGCCGATGTTTAGTCGCACCGAGGAGCGCGTTTTGCCAACTTCGTGCACGGTTTCGACCTCGGGCATCGTTACGAAGGCCTCCATCACGGATTTCGGGTCGCTCGACGTCGCGATCAAATCAATATCGCCGACGTCCTTCTTTTTGCGGCGCAATGATCCTGCGTACGTGCAATGCTTCACGCCCTTGATCTTTTTGAGTCGCGCAACGATCTTGTCGGCGATCGGAAGAATTTCTTTCAGGGGATGGCGACCGGTCGACGAGCGCATAAGTACAATGCCGCGCGCGAGCTTTTCTTCTGACTTCGGTCCCCAGCCTTTGAGTCTGCGGAGTTTCTTATGCTCGATGGCGAACTCCAAGTCGTCGATGTTCGCGATCTTTAGTTTCTTCCAGAGCTCGCCGATATGTTTTGGCCCGAGACCCTCGATGCGTGAGAGGCCCCAAATGTCGACCGGGAACGTTCGTTTCAACCGATCGTACTCTGCGACATGCCCCGTTCGGAAATATTCGTCAATCTTTGAAGCGATCGCCGGTCCAATGCCCGTGACACGGTCGAGCGCCTTTACGCCCCCCTCCTTCCATTTTTTCTCGATCTCAGGACCGAGACCAGCGACGGACTCGCTCGCTAATTCGTAGACCTGCGGTCTGAAGGGATGGTTCTTGATCGCATGCCAATACGAAAACTCAAAAAGCATGCGCGAGAGGAACTCCGTGGGCTTCATAGGTCCATGCACAGTGTATCTCACTCCTCGCTCGTTCAATAGGTGGGCCTTTGGTATACTGCCCGTGTTGGGAAGGTTGTATGAAGTTGCGTCCAAAGCTCCTCCTATTCAGCGGCGTTGCAAGCATCGCGTTCGCAGCAGCGCTTTTTCTTGGTATTTCGAAAAACACCCTCACGGGCTTCAATGCGGTGGAGAAAAAGTTCGTTGAACTTTCTATCAATCAAAGCTTGAGCGCTTTGCATCAGGCCATCGAGGCGATCGATGTGACCGTACAGGATTATGCCGGCTGGGACGACGCATATGCGTATGCCGTTGATCATAATAAAACCTTCGAGGAGAGTAACTTCCTACCATCCGGTTTTGCCGGGCTCAAGATGAACATTATTTTGGTTGCGAATCGAGCAGGTGAGATCTTATTCTATCGGCAGACCGATTTGAGCAAGGAAGAGCACGTCCCGGTTCCTGAAGGGCTCCAGCCTATGCTCAAGCCAGGGGTCCTTCTACTCCAAACAGATAATCCAGAAGACGATCTCCGAGGTATTGTGCGGTTGCCTGAAGGCATTCTTCTCTTCGCGGCTGAGCCCATTCTCACTTCCGAGCGCACGGGTCCCGGCCGTGGCACGATCTTCATGGGTCGGTGGTTGGATGCGGATAAACAATCAGAGCTTGCGACGTTGACGGGTCAGAACCTCATGTTTGTCGACCTCCGCCAGCTCAAGGTTGAGGATAGCGCCGCGCACGAAAAGCTTCGCAACAACGGGTCATTCCACATCGAATCGAAGAGTGCAAGCGAAATCTATGGCTATAGCCTGGTTCGAGATATTTTTGGTGATCCCGTACTCTTGCTCCGAGTGATCAGTGACCGGCCTGTCAATCGCCAAGCCATTGCAACCTTGTCCGCCACCCTCTTTTCCCTGATAGGTTTGGTCTCCTTGTATCTCGTTGGCCTCTTCGTTCAAATCGATCGAAGCATCTTGCGCAGAACGGCTCGGCTACGCGCTGGAGCCGAGGAGGCTGGCAAGAATTTTGATCCGGCGAGCATCCCGATTTTCAAGGGAGATGATGAACTTTCGAGTCTCGCAAAAAAAGTTCAAGAGGCATTTGCATCTCTCGCTGAATCTCGTGAAGAGATACGCAAATCTGGCGAGCGTTTTGCAACCGTGGTGCAGGGGATTGGCGACGGGATCATCGTGCTCGACCAGGCGCGCAAAGTCACCCTCGTCAACCCTATGGCGCTGGCGCTCACGGGGTATCAGTCTTCAGAATTCCTTGGAGCTGCTCTGGGCGATAAACTTTCGTTCTTCGCTGAAGATACAAAAAAGCCAGAGCACGACTTTATCGACGCCGTGTACCGCGGCGGCAAGGTTCAGTCCATGCCGCGCAAGAGCGTGCTCAAACAACGGACGGGGAATTTGCTCCCGGTTGACGGGACCGCAGCTCCACTCACGGGCCCGCGTGGAGCCGTCGTTGGAGTTGTCTTGGTTGTGAGTGATGCTACCAAAGAGCGCGAGTTCGACCGCGCGAAGTCGGAATTCGTTTCCATCGCCTCGCATCAACTAAAAAATCCGCTTACGGCCCTGAGCTGGCAGCTCGAGCTCGTGAATCAGCGTGCGGTGGATCAAAAAGACGCGGAGTCACAGGAGTCACTCAAAGAGGCTATGAGTGTCACTGAGCGCATGAAGGAGCTCGTGAGCGACCTGCTCGATGTCTCGCGCATCGATACCGGTGTGAAGTTCAGTATCGAGCGCTCTGAAGCGGACCTCTCCGCACTCACGAAGCAGGTACTCGTTGAATTGGAGGCGGCGGCAAAAGAGCGTCGGATCCGTATCGAGCTCGGCCCGGAGCTCAAGAAGCCATGCCTGGTCTTTATTGATCCACGAAAGATCACGGAAGTTATTGAGAACCTCGTCTCCAATGCGATCAAATATTCGCCCAAGGGCAAGCGCATATCGCTCTCGCTTGATTGTGGTCGCGATAGCGTCGTGTGGAGCGTGCAGGACGAGGGGGTCGGGATTCCGTCGCAAGAACAACGAAGAATATTCGAGAAGTTTTATCGCGCATCAAATGTGGGTGACATGGCCTCCGGCACGGGCCTTGGGCTCTATATTGCAAAGGCGATCGTGGAGGCGCACCAAGGAACCATCTGGTTTGAATCGGAAGAAGGG
>CAYGDS010000123.1:0-3150 GCA_964348595.1 uncultured Gammaproteobacteria bacterium
GCGCCCACGTGTGGTCGTCACTCCTCGCCCTCGTGCGTCGGTCGACGGGCATCAATTCGTTGGTGCTCGAGCATCAGCGTCCCGTGGGCACGGTCGGCCCGGCGTTGTTCGCCCTCCTCTTGGATCGAGCCTACGAGCGGGGGGATGCTGACGGACTCCGGGATTACCTCGCCGAGCGTCCGGCGCATGCGACGCTACCCCCGCCTCCTCCACCTGGGGTGCGGCGGCCCTCACAGACTGGGATGTCGGCCGTCCGTTCACGCTCGGACGATGACACGAAGCCCTTTCTGATCGAACCGGTCCCCACGAGGTCCAAGAAGCCCTAGAACCCCCTGCCGCACCTGCGCAGGGGTTTTCGTTTTGAAAAAACCCACCAGATCGATACGTTTCGGTCGAAGGTCCGTCTTTGACGAAACCATCAAGACAGCGTTTGACCATCAAGCGGTTTTGTGGTACTCCACTCGTGGAGGATGGATGCTGATACTACTCCGGTCGAATTTCCAGCAACATGAACGCGATGCGTTCACCCGGTTGATGCGCCACGCGCATATCGATACCGGTACCATCTTCGAGGTGCCATTGTCAGAGGCTCCCCTGCCCAACGGCATGATCCTGCGCTTGCGCAAGATGAAGGCCGAACGCGGCGCGGTCATGGTGATGGGGTCTGCAGAGCAGGAGCCTCTCGCGTCTTCGCTCCACGTCCTGGACGCCATTCGCAGAGGCATTCCGTTCCTTGCCATCTTCCCTGCCATCCTACTCGCTGGTAAGAGTGAGTGGCAGAAGTACGCCAAAGTCGCAGAATCTCACGGCACAATCGAGTGTTTCGAGGTGCCGGAATCGCGCGCACTCGTCGTTGAACGACGCGATAGGTACAGCGAAAGCACGTACCGGCTCGTACTCGCCTACCTGCTACCGCCTACGCTGCTCAAGGGCGATGGCACGAAACGCGCAGGAGAGCAGACGACGCATCAATTCATGATCGGCGACCAGCCGTCGGGGGAGCTCCCTCGCCTCACCGATGAGATGCTGAGAAGCGCCGGCATCGAAGGATCGCTCAATCCGCAAGAGCTCGATCGAGTCACGAGCGTACCCGAGAAGCCTCGCGATTCAGGTTCTCGCGATCCGGACAAGTCCTAGATCCCCTGCCTCCTTGGCAGGGAATTTTCATTATGAAAAGACCCTCGGCGATGAAATCGGCCGAGGGTCAGTCGTTGACGAAGAAGAGGGGTGGCGGATCGGCGAGCGCGACGAGGGCTCGATCGAATGGAAGGCCCGGGAAATCGCACCAGGTCGGATCTTGCGCGGGCGCGGGGCTCTCTCCACCACTCGTGGGTTCGAGGACCGACTCGATCCGTCCGTTGCGCCGAGACCAGAACCAGTGAAGGACGCCATCTTTCTCGTCGACGGTGAAAATGAATTCACCCATCGCGATGAGTCGGACGCCCGGACGCGCGCAGCATGTCACGCAGGTGTGCGCTTGTCGTACACGCAGGCCCGTGAGCATGGTGAGGAACGTGCCGTGTGTCGCTCCGTTCGGATGATGTCGCACAGTCCTTGCAGGGGCCTCGTACGAAGCGAGGTCGTGGACGATCTGCGGCGTGTGAATCGCCGTGAAACACGTGAGGGCACCGAGGGCGAACACGCCTCCCGTTCGCAACCGTGAACCGAGCGTGCGAATCGATCCTTGCTGGACCGCGGTATCGCGCTCGAACTGCACGCGCGCGAGCTCGTCGCGGGCTTGTGTCAACTCACTTTCGGCTGCGTCGGCGCGCGCACGTTCACGATCACGTTCGGCCTCCGGATTGCTCCGGTACGGATCGCTCATCGACTGCGTCGACTGCCGTGTCGACTTCTGGAAGGTGAAGGTGCGCGTCACGAACGCTTGTACGAACTGTGCGAGTCGGCTCGCTGCTGCGGCGTAGAAGACACAGAACATCACCGTCCAGATGAAATCCCGCATCCGATCCTCCTTGTAACCCTATTGCGTGGCTACCGTTCTATTTCGCCGTGTTTCCGAATGCGTGTCAAGAAAGCCAAAATCAGGCATACTAACGCTATGCGTTGGCTCACTATTCTTAGTTTCATCGCGTTCCTTCTCCCCTTTCGTGTTTTCGCGCAAGAGAGTTTGCTCGAGAGTAGTCAGGCGGTCGTTCTCGTCGCTTGTGGCGGTCGCCAAGGTTCTGGGTCCGTCGTCAACGCCGTTGACCAATACGTATTAACGAATGGGCACGTGCCAATCGATACCCTCACGGGGACGGTCACGACCAATTGCCAAGTTGCCTTCCCGGACGCCCTCGGACGCCCAACATTCTATTATCGCGCCACCGTCGTGCGCTCGGTATTCAATCAATCGCTGAATCGAGATTTTGCGATCCTGAAAATCGGCTCACCGCTCGGCCCATCGTCCATCGGAAGCTTCCCCTTCGTTAAAACCAACGAGTTTAGCAACATCGGGGATCGACTGAACGTCTACGGCTATTCCGGTGCAGACGATACGCGTCAAGTGCGCACGGGCATCATCCAAAGCTATATCGGTGGGTTCATCCAAACAGATGCAGAGATTCGCCCCGGCGACTCCGGAGGCGCTGCGCTGAACAATCAAGGGCATCTCGTGGGCGTGCCAACACGTATTGTAACTCTGACGCGCGAGGGGAGCCCGGAAAAAACAACGTACGAACTCATCGATATCCGTGCGGTCATGAACTGGCTTGATACGTATGGCCCAAACGAGCATGACAAATATTTCACTCACGCGGATTCGACGCGCTATCACCAGAGCGCCGTTTTCATCAATCAGACGAGTCTCGGGTGCGTCGATCTCGCGCGCTCGCCAGACATCTCCTCGGTTTACTGCCTCATGCCCGATGGAACGCGCCTCGCGTTTCCGAATGATAAGACGTTCTATTCTTGGTTTCCTGATTTCACGAGCGTCAAATTCATAACCGCTTCAAGTCTTTCCGATTTTCGTCTCTCACGTAATACGACGTTTCGCCCTGGATCGCTCGTCAAAGTCCAAACCGCCCCACAGGTGTACGTCGTTGTCGATTCCTTCGGCACGTTGCGCTGGATCCCAACCGAACAAAAAGCCATCGAACTCTGGGGCCCCGCTTGGGCGGGCCAGGTCTATGATGTTCCGGATGAGTTTTGGGT
>CAYGDS010000124.1:0-3131 GCA_964348595.1 uncultured Gammaproteobacteria bacterium
CTCGCCGAGCGCGACATGCGCTTCTGTGATCGGGAGTCCGATTTGGCGCTCGGCGAGCTCAAGGCACGAGGAGATCGAGCTCACCGCGTCCTCCAGTGATTTGACGGCACCCTTCGCTATCCCCTGCGAGGGAACCTCTACAGCTCCTATGAGCGTAATGCCGGGTCGCCGGTCTTGCCCAAAAGAGACCTGGCCAACGGCCAGGCGAATGGCAGAGCTGCCGAGATCGAGTCCGGCGACGAGCCGTTCCTTCATACGCGTGACGGGAGAGGCAAGTGAGGAGCAAGAACCACCAGGGCAATGATGCAGGCAAAGATCGCCGAAAGGAGTACGGCGCCGGCCATGACATCCTTCACGTCCCCTGCGTACTCATGGAGACGCGGCTTAACCAAATCGACGATCCGTTCAACGCTACTGTTCAGCAATTCTAGCAGGAGAACGAGCATGGCGACAAGCAAGAGCACGGCACGTTCCCATGCCTCTAGGGGAAGGGCAAATATGAGCACGAACACTCCGACGGCTGCGATGGACTGTATGCGGAAACTGCGCTCCGTTTTGAATACAAGCACAATTCCGTGCCAAGCGTGGCGGATGCTCGTGAGGAGTGAGGTCCGGTTACTCGCTTTCATATCATGAGACTTGTTCAAGGACACGTTCCTGCAAAGCAAACATCTTTGCTTCTTCGTCTTCTCGCACGTGATCGTACCCCATGAGGTGCAGGGTCCCGTGAATCAGGAGACGTTTCAGCTCCTCCGTGGACTCGATCCCGCGCCGCTTGGCTTCCGCTTGAGCGTACGGCGGACAGATGGCCAGATCGCCGAGAAACTTGGGCCCGCCCGTTTTTGGAAGTGGGAGGGTGGCCGCCGGAAACGCAAGCACATCGGTTGGGCGGTTTTTTCCTAATTGCGCGCGGTTCAACGTCGCCATGGGTTTCAAAGCGATAAACCGTACGGCTACCTCGGCGGGTGTCCGGAGCCGGAGTGCCGATGCTAAAGCACGGCCGACTGAGCGCAGATCGGCCGTTCTTAGGGCGCGAGGGCGCGCCGTCATCACATCGTAGCGAATCATGGGGTGGTGCCTGTCACGGGGGCCGTGCTCGTTGATACAGGCGGCGTGCTCGTCGTTTCAACGACCCCGGCACCAGATTCCGTGGTGGTGACCGTTCCGGTTGCGACGATGCCACCCGGACCGGACAGCTCGCTCGTCTGTGACGTGGTGAGAATTGGCGCCCCATCGAGTTTGAGCGAGTTCAGCATCATTTCAAATGTGGTGCGGAAATTGATGAACGGTCGGCCCGCGAGATCGTAGGAGAACACGAAGACTTTACCGTCCCACTGGAACAGCGCGCGCAAACGCTCGGAATCGAAGAATCCTTCAAGACCGCCCTTCGTTTTGATGGCACGAAGAGTTCCAGATCCTGGAAAACGGCTCGGGTACCAGGCTTCGACGGTGAGCGCGCTTGGATTATCATCAATGGAAATGGTGAACGACTCACCGACGCCGGTGCGAATTGTGGCCTGTGCACCGTCCGGAGCGACGAGCGAAGACGTCCAGCCGCTGGGCACAAAGATGCTCCATCCCGCCGAAGCCTGCACGGCTTTCACGAGGCCAGAGTCGAGTAGGCGCACGGGGGCCTTCGCTGCCGGGTTATAGAGATGAAAGACCTCATTGCCGTCGAGGAACCCATCGCGATCGGAATCTTGCACACGCGCGTCCGTGCCGTAGAGCGGCTCTTCTTGATCGGAGATACCGTCGGAATCCGAGTCGAGACCGCCGGGTGGGAGACTTGGCGCAGGCGGTGGCGTTGGCGCGATGAATCCAACGGTGACCATGACTTCGCCCGAAGGCGAGGATTCCCCGCCAGGGCCCACGGCGATCGCTCGATAGCTGTAGTTGCGTTGCGATTGCACAGTCACATCCAAGAACGTCCCGGCATTCACGGAGAGATTCGTGAGTGAGAGGTACGCACCCGTCCCCTCTTTGCGTTCGATGCGATAGCCAGTTTCGTTTCCAGATGTGTCTACCCACGAGAGCGCGACCGCGGTTGTGCCGCTCGCAACAGTTGCCACAAGGTTGGCGGGTGACGTGGGTGGCGCGGGTGGAGTAGGTTCGACGACAATGGGCGGCGCTGGACGAGGAAAGAGCAACTCGCGATTGAAATAGGCAAAGCCTCCACCCACGCCTAGAAATAGGATGGCGAGGAGGGTGACCCATGGCCAGATCGGCTTTTTTTTGATGGGACCAGGAGGAACGGCTGGCTTCGGCGCGACAGGTGCCGGAGGCGGTTTGGGCGACGGAGGGGCGTCTGCCTTCATCTTGAGCGCCATGCCGTAGAATTTTTCCGGGATGACAACGATTACTGGCACCTTTTTTCCCGCCATCGCTCCCGCAGCCCCGGCTTGTGGCGTGGCTGACATGGACTTTGGAGGTGGAGGGGGAGTTATCATATTGCCTTGGGCCCAACTAGCTGATTCCTGATGTCAGAACTCAGATGTCAGATCTCAGATGCCTGTCCCGAACGGAGTCGAGGGATCAGATCTTTCGTCTTTCGTCTTACGCTCATCGTTCATCGCTCATCGCTCATGGTTCATCACTCATCGTTCATGGTTTGCATCCCGGGTTGGCACACTTCCCTGGCCCGCGAGGATCAAAGCCATTTTGGACTTCTCGGCCATCCGGAAAAGTGTCGCCGTCCGTATCTGGATTGAGCGGATTCGTTGCATAGACCTCCACTTCTTCACGATCGGTGAGACCATCGTCGTCCGTATCAGGTTTAGCGGGATCGATCCCAAGCTCTTGTTCACGTTTGTCAGAAAGCCCGTCTCCGTCTGTGTCTTTCTCAGGTACCGGTTGAGTCGTTGTGGTCTCCGACGTGGTTGGTGTGCCGTCGACCGGAGTCGGTGGTGGCAAAGTGACGCCGGGTGGCGGGGTTGTAATGGGTGGCGGGAGAATCGGCTCCTCCATCATCTCGGTACCGGTGGCCTTAGGTTCCATCATGGCTTCTTCCTCCTTAGGCTCCATCACAGCAGGCTCGGGTGTGGGCTCGATGATCGGTAACGGCTGGAGTGTCGGGATTGGTTCGAGTTCCATCTCTGGCGTGCGCACGACGAAGTACCAGAACGCGAATCCGC
>CAYGDS010000125.1:0-3087 GCA_964348595.1 uncultured Gammaproteobacteria bacterium
AACTCGTGTTGCTGCAAACGGGGACACTCAATCCAAAACCACTCTATTACATCGGTCAGTATGTGTTTACGACATGGATTGCGCGGTTTTTTGATCTCGCGATCGCCGATGTCGATCGATGGCTGTTACCCGCAACGATCGCGCTCATTCCGTTTGGTGCGGCAATGGCGTTGCGAAAAAAACATCCGGAAAGTCTTGCGGGATTACTCGCCCTCACTCCGCTCGGTGCCTTTGTGACGACGACTCCGCAGGCTTTTGCCTATGTGCTCGGGCTCACAGCCCTCGCATTGGCACTTGCGGCGCGACGCGGCGACGTGAGCGCCTGGGTACCGATCTTGCTCGCGATGTGGAGCATAGTCACGCATCCGCTTGCAGGGATCCCTCTCGCCGCGTTAACGATCGCCCTGCTCGTGTACGGAAGTGGGATGAACCGACTCCGCCAGATCGGTGCATGGCTCGGAGTCATCGTGGCCGGGTGTTCTGTCCCGCTCGCATTTTATTTAAATGGACTACAGAGCGGCGACGGTATCACCTGGCACATGGATCGATTGTTCACCTATCCGTTCTGGCAGCAACTCATTGGCATCGCAGCGACACCCGTGAACCATGCGACCCTCTGGCCGGACTGGGCGGCAACTGTTTTGTACGTGACCCCGTTTGCGCTGCTCGCGTTGGCCCTTCTTGCCGGAGTGAAGGATCGAGATGACCGTGGTCCTTGGGTCATGCTCGTCACGGGATCGATTGTTCTTGCGTGTGCAGGCATCCTCATGAAAACCGCTGGTGAGTTCGATTTTCTCATCGATTATGAACGCGGCAACTACGCCGATCGTCTGTTCGTAATCGCAGAGCTCGCGCTCCTGCTACCCGCGCTTCACGGATTCGGCATAGTGTTCGCTGCCGTCCGGAAGTCGACGATCCCCTCTGTTGTCGCCGTCGGTTTTATGGTGGCCTGGACGTCGGCTCATGCCTACGTCGCCTTCCCACGACACGACGCGGCGGCCGCAAGCCGCGGATGGAGTGTCTCCCAAGCGGACACCGAAGCCGTACAGTGGATCGATCAGGATTCGGCCGGAGCCCCGTATGCGGTGCTTGCGAATCAAAGCGTGAGTGCAGCCGCAGTCGAAGCCTTCGGCTTCCGACGCTATGTTCAGACGACGGACGGCGAAGATGTATTCTATTATCCCATTCCCACTGGTGGAACACTCTATCAGTTGTATCTCCAAGCCGTTGCGCCCGAGACCGACGTCGAGGCGGTACAGGAAGCGGCTAGCCTCACGCGCTCAACAATCGTCTACGTGGTCCTGAACCGATACTGGTGGGACGCGGAGCGCGTCGCGGCCGCGCTCGAGGGACACGCCCAAGGTACGCGCATCATTGATGAAGGGGCTGTGCGCATCTACCGGTTCGATATCAAAGCCAAAAATTGATTGCGATACGTCTCGGGTTGATACCGTCTGGCCACATCGAACATTGCGGCGGCTGCATCCCGGTAGGTATCAGATTCGCTCAGGTCTTGGACGGCCTGAGTCCATCCTTCCGGATGGCTCGGTTCAACGAGGCGACCCGCGCCCGCGAGTGTTTCTCGAATACCGCCAATATTTGAGGCGATTACGGGCAATCCGACGGCGGCGGCTTCGAGGATGACCGTGGGCTGATTTTCGACGATTTGTGATGGGACCAGCAGAACATCGGCGCCACGCATCGCTTCAAGTACGTGAGCCGGTTCCTGGTGCCCAACGCATCGCACGTTCGGGTGTGTTCTGAGTCGCTCGCTCGCCGGTCCAGTCCCGATGATTGTGATCTTCGCCTCCGCGCCGAGAGTCCGGGATAGGTGTTCGAGGATGGCAGCACCCTTCTCATCGCTTACTCGTCCGACGTACAGAAGCTGGATAGGAACGCCTGGCATGCGTAACGCAAACGACGCTTCTGGCCCCGGGTTCGGAAGGACGACCGCATGAGCATCAAGAAACAATCCCCGGCGTCTGTGTTCCTCGAGCAGCCACGCCGTCGGTGAGATGACGAGATCCGGTTTGCCGAGACTGCGTCGCCGAAGCATCGACCACAATCGTTGCCATAATGAAATGCGCGTCGCATCTTTCAATTGACCCGACGGCTCAAACAATTGCACATCATGCAAAACATGAACCCACTTTATTGACTTGATTGACTTTACGGACTTTATAGACTTTACGGACTTTATGGACTCTGTGGACTCTGTGGACTTTATAGACTTAGGAGTAGCAAACCCCACCCCCGTCAAATTGTGCGTCACGAGCACGTCAGGATCGAACGCGAGAACTTGCCGAACAAGGTCTTGATTCGGGATAAGATCGATGCAGTGACGAAGTGCTCGGATGAGCATCGGCATCGTCGTCCAGCTCATGTCCGGTTGGAAAACCGCGACGTCATGTCCCGCCTCGCGCAATAACTCGACCTGGAGGGTCGCGATGCGCCCCGCCCCTCCCGTCGTTGGCGGCGGAAAACTGTTTACAAGGAAGGCGATGCGCATACGCTCTTGTAGACCGCAATGAGACCATCGAGGTGCGATTCCCAAGAAAACTTTTGAGCGTGCTCGAGGGCGCCTTTGGACAAGCGCAGACGCAGTGAAGCGTCTGAAAGAATCGTGCCCAGTGCTTGCGCGAGATCCGAAACGGAACCCGGTTTGACGAGCAGGCCGGTCTCGTTGGCTCGGACAACCTGACGCAGACCAGGAAGATCGGAGGCCACGACGGGCAACCCGCACGCCTGTGCCTCAAGCGCGACAAGACCAAACGCCTCAGCGCGATTGAGCGACGGGAACGCAAAAACATCCGCGCTTCGGTACGCGTCGATCACCGTTGCATCGTCGACGCGGCCGAGGAAATGCGTCCGTCGTTCGATGCCGAGCGCACGCGCTCGATCTTCGTAGCCTTGCCGCTCATCGCCGTCACCAACAATCAGCAGATGCGCCGATGGATCAAGATTGGCGAATGCATCAAGAAGTTGATTCAAACCCTTAAACGAGTGGGCCTTGTCGAGACCGCCGACGAACAAGACCGTCGGCGCGTCGTTTGGAACCGCAAATCGGGCTTTGACCGCAGGGCCAGG
>CAYGDS010000126.1:0-3073 GCA_964348595.1 uncultured Gammaproteobacteria bacterium
GCCAGAATGGGATCGAACCTATTTCACGTCCGGAGCGTCAGAGCCGACTCGGCTGGTCTTGATCACCAACATCTGGTGAACGCCTGACAAGAAGCGTTCGGCAACGAGGCGCGCTTTCTCGAAGGCGAGCTCTTCGCCGTACTCTTCACGCCAGATCTGTTGAAACTCGCGAATGGCTTGGGGAGGGAGGGGCATATCGTACCCAATAGAAGCCAAAGCGCGCGGTCTTGTCGATTAGCGCGTGCTGGTGTAACGTCGAGCCGTTTATGGCCAATAATACGTCTTACAACGGGAGTCGTTATGGGTTCATCTACCCAATAGTGAGCGCACTTGTTCAGGCGACGCTCTATATCAGCCTCGTCGAGCTGTTCAAGGCTGTAGGTAAGCGTCTAGCCCCGACCAAGGAAGAGGAGGCACGCTACTGCTCGGTGGCGATTGATGTTTTCATCCTCTTCAAATGGATCACTCTCAGCGCGTTGTGGTTGTTCGGTGTGCAGCACCCGCTTGCCGTTCTATTCGTAGCCTACATGATTGGAACGAACCTTTTCGTCTACTTCTATCATCATGTCTGGCGTGCTCCTTATGACGGAAGCGATGAGAACCGCCGCCGGCGTTTTGTGAATCTCGTCCAATCGTTTGCATACAACCTGATGGCCTTCGCCTATCTCTACGATGTTCCGCTTGTGCGTCACTTTGAAGTGAGCGGAGGGGCGAACCACGCGCTTGCGAGTTCTCTCTTAAGCGTCTCTCGTTCAATGCTAGTGGACTATTCTCAGATGAGTCCGGTGGGCAGCCTTGGCATCATTGTTACGCTGGTGCAGACCGCAACAGTCGTTTGTTTTCTTTCGATCTTGCTTTCGGTCTCGGTACCCAGCTTTCATTCTCAGGAGAACAACAAATGACCTATGGCATACCGAAACAAGACCTATGTTGGCCTAGACTATGATGAGGACAAGCGTTGGTACAACGCGATGAGAATGTGGAAGGCGAACGACAACATCGAGTTTGATTTTCACAACGCGCATGAATTGAACACGATTCGCTCGTGGAGTACCGAAGACGCAAAGAAACAGGCTCTTCGCCAACGGATGCTCAACGCTAAGCTCTTCGTGTTGCTTGTCGGTGGGAAGACGCGTTTTCAGCAGACTTATGTCCGGTGGGAGATCGATCAGGCGCTGAAAATGGATCTACCAATCATTGCTGTCAATTTGAACGGAACTCGCCGGCTAGATTCAGTGCGCTGTCCGCTGATTCTGCGATCAGAAATTGCTCTGCACATCCCGTTCAATCAGAGCGTGATGACTCATGCCATGGATAAGTGGCCAGGTGAGTATGCAAGTCGGAAGCAATTACCGAAGGACTGGTACTTCTACGAAGAGCCATTTTACAGCAGTCGGGGCTTATAGGCATGATGGGGTGACTTGTTGGCGAAATAGGTTCTGACGTCCTTCACCCTGGTGCACCACCACAAACCCCGGCAGACGCCGGGGTTTTGCTGCCCTAGGTTTCCACGCCATGATCGGCTACACTCCTGCCATGGATTCTCACGAACTCAAACCCCAGTCCTGGACCGTCGAGGCGAGCTCGGCCGGCGAACGCTTGGATCATTTTCTCACCGAACGTTTGAGCACTCTTTCGCGTTCGCAGATCCAAAAGCTCATCGTGAGCGGCCAGGTCACGGTCAGTGGCAAAGCCCCGACGAAACATCGGTTTTTGAAGACGGGAGACACGATCGTCTTCGATGCGCAGAGTGTAGATCGTCCGCCTGCCGGACGGACAGGCAAAGCGCACGGTCAGAAAAAGATTCCGAGTCGGACTTCACACTCGACACCTTCCACTTTGCGATTGGATGATCTGATCGTTGAAGAAACCGACAGCTACATCGTCCTCGACAAACCGGTAGGGCTTCTCGTCCATCCGGACAGCAAGACGGAACATGGAACGTTGGTCGATGCCCTGATCGCGCATGACCCCAAGATCGCCAAGGTCGGCGAGAATCCGGAGCGACCAGGTATCGTCCATCGACTGGACCGCGAGGTGAGCGGTCTCATGGTCGTCGCGAAAACACAGGATGCGTTCGATGCGCTCAAGAAACAATTCGCATCGCGCGAAACGCACAAGACGTACCTCGCGCTCGTGCACGGTGATGCTCCGCATGAGGAGGGGGATCTCAAGTTTCGCATTGCCCGATCGACCACGAGCCCGCGTATGGCGGCGCGGCCCGAGGGTGAGTCGAAAGGCAAGGCCGCATGGACGCACTATCGAACCCTCGAGCGCTTGAATGGCGCGACGCTCCTCGAGCTCCAAATTCTCTCCGGGCGCACGCACCAAATCCGCGCTCACCTCCTTGCGTTTGGACATCCCGTCATGGGCGATCATCTCTACATCGCCAAGCGCCCAGATCGGAACATGATGCCGCCACGTCTCATGCTCCAGAGCACCGGCCTATCGTTCCTCGATCCGGACACAGGTACGCGGAGGGAATACCGACTCGAACCGGATGCGGTGTTTGATGAGATGAAAAAACGTCTTGCCTCCTAATATGAGCGCTCCCTTCTTCCTTCTCACCGGTGCTTCTGGGTCAGGCAAGACCGCCATCCTGATTGAGCTCCTCGCCAATCCCGAGCTCGGACTCGTGCGGTTCGTGACGACGACAACGCGCACGCCGCGCCCAGGTGAGATCGACGGAAAAGACTACTGGTTCGTGACTCCGGAGGCATTTGATCGCGAAGTAGAGGCAGGAAAATTCTTTGAACACGCGACCGTGTACAACCACCAGTACGGTTCGCATCAAGATGAATATGAACGTCTGGCGGCAGGCACCAAGCCATTCATCGCGCTCATTGATCGACAGGGCTCGGCGACGATCAAACGCCTGGTTCCGAACGCGACCGTCATCTTTATCGATGCGGACGAAGCAGAACTCCGCCAGCGCCTCGAAGCGCGCGGTGGCACCATGGATGATCTTGAAACGCGCATGGAAAAAATCCGCGAAGACCGCGCCGCTCGCGATCAAGCGGACGTCGTCGTCACAAACCACGACGGGCATCTCACGGAAGCGGTGCAAGAGGTC
>CAYGDS010000127.1:0-2943 GCA_964348595.1 uncultured Gammaproteobacteria bacterium
TTGCATGCCTTAGACACGCCGCCAGCGTTCATCCTGAGCCAGGATCAAACTCTCATAAGAACCCACGAAGCCCCTGGCGGAGCTCCGGGATCAAGGTTTAGACGTTGATCTATGTTTAACCACTCTTCTATTGTCAAAGTTTCGACTCGCCTTGACCCATGGAATATCAAGAGATAATCCACAGTAGTGTCGGTAGTTTACGGGAGAGCCGGGACCCTGTCAAGAGGCTTAACCCATAACGCGTAACGCGTAACGCGAACCCAAAACCCACCCTTTTTCGGCCGAATTTAACGCTATGCGTTACGCGTTATGGGTTATGTCTGCGACGCTGAGCTCAGACGAAGCGCGTTATGCGCTACGCGTTACGGGTTACGCGTGATGGGATCTGGGGTAGAATGCACGCATGAACTTTTCAAAAGATCTCAAACGCACCATGGCTGTTGTACTCACCTGGTGGTTGATTGTGACAGGATTTGCCATCGTCACTGCAAATCGATTAAACGTCGCCGGCGACGACGCTTACACCTGGATGGACCCAGCGAAAATTGCGCCCGCATCATGGAATCCGCTCGAGCTCATCATTCAATGGGACGCGACGTGGTTCCAGGGCATCGTGAATGACGGTTATCAGTATCACGGACCAGACCAACTCGCGAACATCGCATTCTTTCCCATCTTTCCATTGGCGACGCGTGCCGTGAGCTGGCCCCTCTACGACAACACCGTTCTCGCGGGTTGGGCCGTGAGCCTGATCGCGCTCATCGGCGCAGGATATTTTTTACGAAAACTTGTTCTCGAGTTTCATCCCAAAGCGGTTGCAGATGAAACGCTTCTCCTTCTCTTAACGTTCCCCGCGGCCACGTTTTTTTGGGCCCCGTACACCGAGACCACCTTGCTCTTCTTTGCCATAGCAAGCATGTACTACGCTCGACGTGGAGAGTTTTGGAAAGCCGGGCTCCTTGGTTTTGTGGCCGCTCTTTCTCGACCACCAGGCATGTTGATTGTGATTCCGCTCGTGATCGAGTATTGCCTACGCTATTGGAATCGACCGCTGTTTCGACGTGAGCTCTTCGCCCTCGCATTGCCCCCACTTGGACTTGCGAGCTACTTTGCCTTTCTGTGGGCGTCGTTCGGCGATCCCATGGCGTACTTCAAAGTTCAAAGCGCTTGGGGCCGTGGCTTCGTCCTGAACGCGGAACATTTTTGGACCGGCTCTCCCGCAGCTGCGGCAAATCTTGGGATGGACATCACGTATCTCGTCATTGGCGTCGCCCTCTCCATCCTCGTGCTATGGCGCGTCCGTCTCTCCTACGGCGTGTATTGCCTTGCCGCGATCTTCCTCCCCGTCATGACCGGCACTCTCATGTCCATGAACCGCTACGTCGGAGTTCTTTTTCCGATCTACATCGCCATCTCGCAGTTGTTTCCAAAACCGGTAAAGCAGGCGTGGCTTTTCGCGAGTATTTTGATGCTCGGCCTCACACTTACTTTGTACGTACACGGCCATTGGGCGGGCTAGCGCACACGAGCGAGTCGCCTGATGCGCATGAGCTCGCTCATGATCGATCCTGCGTGCCCCAACCGGACGCGGGAGATTGGACCGTGTCGCCATTCGACCGGAAGCTCTCGAACGCGCAGCCCGGCCTTCTTTGCACGAACGAGAAGCTCGACATCAAAGGCCCAGCCCAATGTTTGAAGATCTGTGAACAGAGGACTGCACGCTGCGAGCCGAAAGGCTTTAAACCCGCATTGCGTATCGCGATACGGTAGGCCGACGATCGATCGAACGAGCAAGTTGAACAGCTGTCCGGACCAGTCGCGGACCAATGACTGTGCTTCGACGATACGCGCGCCCGGGACGCGACGGGAACCAAACACAATATCGTTCTGCGTAAGATGCGGGATGAAGGACGCGAACGCGGATGGATGCGTCGCGAGGTCTGCGTCCATAAAGATCCCCCACTCTCCATGGGCCGCGAGCATCCCTGTCCGCACGGCGGCACCTTTGCCCTGGTTCGTGTCATGACGAAGGAGACGGACACGCGTATCGTGGAGCGCATAACGCGTAACGCCTTGGACAGTTGTGTCCGAAGAGCCGTCGTCCACGACGATGATTTCGAACGGTTCGTTGAACGCCGCGAAAACCTGCGACGTGACTTGGAGGGTGGATTCGATGAGACGCGCCTCGTTCAGCGCAGGGATGATGATCGAGTACCGGAGCGACATGACCAGAGCCTAGCAGGCCCGCATCACGCGTTCGAGAGCGACTTCGCGAGCGTCGCCCATTGCTCGGGAGCAAGATCTTCGGCGCGAGCCTTTTCGTTCAGTTCCAGAGCGCGGAGCGTGGAGCCCGGAACGCCAATATTGGACGCGAGGAGCTTGCGCGGATGCGCAAAGCCGCGTTTGGCGACGGCCATTATTTTTTCCGGATCGATGCCCCAAATCGCGAGACGCTCTTCGTGCGTCATCGGGATGATGCGCAGGATGGCGGACTCGACCTTCGGAGGGGGAAAAAACGAACCGGCGGACACGCGTCTGACGATGGTGGCCTCATGCGACGCGAAAGCTACCATTAACGACAGCAGCGAGTGTTTGGCGCTCCGCGTTCCGCGCTCCGCGTTCCGCGCGATTGCTCTCTCGGCGACCTCGCGTTGGACAAGCACGACAAGATTCGTCGGCGGATTCTTGGAATAGAGCGCTTTGCGGAGCGCGAGAGAGGTAATCGAGTACGGGAGGTTGGAGATGAACTTCCAATCCCCTGTTCCGATGAGCATGTCCCAGTCGAGCTCCGCGGCATCGCCTTGGACGATCCTTGATCCCTGATCCTTGATCCCTGAAGCGACCGAACCAATAAGCAACCTCTTTTCGAGATACGAGATAAACCTGCGATCCCGCTCGATGGCAGTCACGGCTGCGCCGGCATCGATCAGGGCGCGCGTCAAC
>CAYGDS010000128.1:0-2938 GCA_964348595.1 uncultured Gammaproteobacteria bacterium
GCGCGCGCACCGTTTGCATAAATTCCTTGGGTCCGCAGGAGAGAAATTCACCATGTGAGAGATCCGAGACGTGTCTCGCGAGCATCGCGGCATCGAGCCGCCCGCGCTCGCCGTTCCAATCAGCGGGGGCGTCGCGCGTGAGGATGAACACCGGCTTGAGGCGCGGCCAATCTTTGGATGTGCGCACGAGCTCTTCCCAGTACGCGATGTCTTCTGCCGTGCGGTTGGAATAGAAGAGGACGATGTCTACGTCAGCTTGCCGCGCGTATAACGATCGGACCATGGACAAGAGCGGTGTGATACCGATACCTGCGGCAAACATCACGAGCGGTGAAACGTTCTCTTTTAATGTAAAAACGCCGAACGGCCCTTGGATACCGACGACGTCATCCGGCATGAGGTTCGATGTGCGCTTCGTGAAATCGCCGTAGATTTTGACCGCGAGCTCGATTGTCTCATGCGAATTCTCAGACGCGCTTGCAACGGAAAAAGCAGCGCGCGCCCACGTGGTGCCGTCCTTGTTGAGCAGATGCAGATACACCCACTGACCTGGGACGAACGTGATCATGTCTGCTGGGTCTTTCGGAGCGACCACGAGCGTAAAAATGTCCGATGTCTCCCACTTGAGTTCACGCACGACGAACGGCCTGATCAAGAGAACGGGATTGGTTGCCATACTGGCCCCAGTATCATGGATCATTGCCCAAATAACAAGAGGCCCCTTTGGACCCCTTGTGATTGTTTCGTGCTACTCACTACTTTCTACTCACTACTCACTTGTTAGATGATAAGCCCAATAATGAGCAACGCCACAATGTTCAAAATCTTGATCATCGGGTTGATGGCCGGACCCGCCGTATCCTTGTACGGATCACCGACGGTGTCACCCGTCACTGCGGCCTGGTGGGCAAACGACTTTTTGCCACCGTAGTTTCCATCTTCGATATACTTCTTCGCGTTGTCCCATGCGCCACCGCCCGTCGTCATCGAGATGCCGACGAAAAGCCCCGTCACGATGGAACCGACGAGCAATCCACCGAGCGCGACGGGACCAAGCCAGAGCCCAACGACGATCGGCACAACGACCGGAAGCAATGCCGGCACGACCATTTGCTGAAGCGCACCTTGCGTGACGACGTCGACACACTTGGCGTAGTCAGGCTTCGCCGTTCCATCCATGATGCCCTTGATCTCTCGAAACTGACGACGCACTTCTTCCACGACCTTGCCGGCCGTAAGCCCGACGGCCTGCATCGCAAACGCGCCAAAGAGATACGGGAGCATTCCACCGATGAAAAGTCCGGCGAGGAGATATGGATCCTCAAGCGTGAACACGAGGCGCTTGCCCAGGTTCGCGATCTCCTGCGTGTAGGACGCGAAGAGCACTATGGCCGCGAGTCCGGCGGAGCCGATCGCGTACCCTTTGGTGACGGCCTTCGTGGTGTTACCGACGGCGTCGAGCGGATCGGTGATCTTGCGCACGGATTCGTCCAACCCTGCCATCTCCGCGATACCACCCTCGTTGTCCGTGATCGGACCAAACGCGTCTATCGTGACGATTATGCCCGTAAGCGAGAGCATGCTCATGGCTGCGATCGCGACGCCGTAGATGCCGGCGAAGCTAAATGCGAGGAGCATGGCCGCGACGATCACGATGACCGGAGCTGCCGTCGACTTCATCGAGACCGCGAGTCCTGCGATCACATTGGTACCGTGGCCACTTTGTGAGGCCGCTGCGATGCTTTTGACAGGTGCGAAGGATTTTGAGGTGTAATAATCTGTGATAACGACGATAAGGCCGGTCACAGCAAGTCCGACGAGCGTGGAGTAAAAGAGATCCATGGCCTGGCCGGAGCCTGAGCCTGTCGAAGGCCACAGCTTGTTTGTCACAAAGTAGAATGCGACGGCCGCGAGCACGCCCGCGGCGATGAGCCCCTTGTAGAGCGCGCCCATGATGTTCATCTTTCCCTTCTCAAGCTTGATGAAGAACAGCCCGACAATGGATGCAATGACGGACACGGCCCCGAGCGCGAGCGGATAGAGCACGGCGTTTGCTGATCCTGGGAACATGAGGTGACCGAGCAGCATGGCGGCAACAGCCGTCACGGCGTAGGTCTCAAACAAGTCGGCCGCCATACCCGCGCAGTCGCCGACGTTGTCGCCGACATTGTCGGCGATCACAGCCGGGTTACGCGGGTCATCTTCCGGAATCCCCTGCTCCACCTTGCCGACGAGGTCGGCGCCGACGTCCGCGGCCTTGGTGAAGATACCGCCACCCAAGCGCGCGAACACGGAGATGAGCGAGGCGCCGAACGAGAGGCCGATGAGCGCTTTCAAGTCATTCGTGTATCCGTAAAACCCGGCGACGCCGAGGAGACCAAGACCGACAACCATAAGTCCCGTAACCGCGCCGCCCTTCACAGCAACGGCCATCGCCGCATCCATGCCTGACTTCGCCGCTTCCGCCGTGCGCACGTTCGCGCGCACCGACATGTACATACCGATGTAACCCGCGAGCGCCGAGAGCACGGCGCCGATGGCAAAGCCCATCGCGACGCTCCAGCCGAGACCTGGCAAAAGGCCCACGACGACAAACATGATCGCGCCGATCACCGCGACCGTGCGATACTGGCGGTTCAGATACGCCATGGCGCCCTCTTGGATCGCCGTAGCGATCTCGGTCATTTTTGCATCTCCGGCAGGGAGAGCCAGGATGCCGCGTGAAAGGTAGGCGGCGTAAGCAATCGCGGCGACCGCGATCCACAGCACGTACTGGAGCAAGTTTTGCATAGAGAAATATGTTGTGAATCCTGACGGATGGAAGGGATAAGACCGAGCTATCCTATGAAAATGGGGCCTTTGTGTCAATGAAAACGTCGAAGCGCCGATCCGTAGTACTACGGATCGGGGCCAGACAGAAGGGCCAAGTTCTAAAGGC
>CAYGDS010000129.1:0-2920 GCA_964348595.1 uncultured Gammaproteobacteria bacterium
GAGCCTTTGAGCACCAAATGGCTGCATTAAAACGGGCAGGCTACGAGACGATCTCCCTCGAAGAATTTCTATACGCCATTACAACGTCGACTAGCCGATTACCGAAGCGCCCTGTCCTGCTCACGTTCGACGACGGTCACCGTGGTCATTATGAGTATGCATTCCCCGTGCTCGAGAGGGAGGGACTCAAGGCCACATTTTTTATCATCGCGGATTCGACCAAACTTGGCGGGTACATGAAAGAGGAGATGATACGTGAGGTTGACCAAAGCGGGCTCGTCGACATCGGATCTCACGGCCGCTCGCATGCAATGCTCACACGCCTTAGTGGGCTCAAACTTGATGAAGAAATCGACGGCTCAAAGTATGACCTCGAGCATCTTCTTGGACACCCGGTGCTCGCGTTCGCGTATCCCTACGGCGCGCGATCGAAAGCCATCGAACAAGACGTCGAGGAAGCCGGGTATGCTCTCGGTTTCGGCATTGGCCCCGGAGCCGAGCAAACAAGCACAACGCGATACGCCATTCGTCGGATCCAGATCAATCAAAACACGGACGTCGTAGCGAGCCTCTCGCGCTATTTCCCTTTGGCCCGCACGCCGTAGTCATTGGACCTCTGTCTTGTTCAATGATCTAAGGAGAGGTGCGTCTCCTGCAGTCATCCACACTAGACAAGATCTTCCGCACGGTGCACGACCAAGCTATTATCTTGGCTATGACTTTTGCCGATGGGGTTCGATCCGGGAGATCATACATAGCCGTCATGGCGCTAACCGCCCTAGGTACGAGCGCGCCCGTCTTGAGTTTCGCCGCGACGATTCCAGATAACCGCGTACAGATATCCATGGACAGTTTTGTTCTGTCGGGAGCGTACTCGGTCATTGCCGGTCAGCCGAACGGCGCGGGCGCGCTCCGCAACGGCAATGTAGGCGAGTATCCGGAAGGTGCATGCGTGCCGGCGCTCATTCAAGTCACAAATCGTGATTCGGATACTGGAGACACAACGCTCACGGTGGCGTTCGATCACTTTGATTCTAGTATAGGCATCACAGGATTCGGACCCATCAGTACCGTGCTCACAGATCCCGAGGGGGATGCCGATGATTTGAACGACTTCACTTTTCTTGGCGGGAGCTTTAACGGAGTCGCATCCTTTCCTACGGCCGGGGGCGGCGTCGTCACAACGACGATCACAGGACCGTTTGCTGGCGACACAGGAACCTCCGCAACGGGAACAAATGACCCGACGCGTCATTATTCGATTGAACTCCACAACATCCCGGCAAGCGAGACCGTTCAGGTGCTCTTTTGCGCGCAACTGCATCCGGATGCAACCGAGTATGGTCCTGGTGCGACGATGAGCGTGCGCACGGGAGAAAACGGCCGAGAGAATATTGCGGTACAGGCACGTGAACTCCTGACGCTCCCAAGCATTACCCTCATCAAAACCGTCGTCGGCGGTACGGCGTTACCAAGTGACTGGACGTTTACCGCAAGCACATCCATCAACGGCCAAACCGTCTTTTCCATACCCACGACAAGCTCCCAGGTCGTCATCAGCAATGTGGCACCGAATGGCACCTATACGTTTGTGGAGAATCCTGGACCGGCGAACTATTCGCTGTCTTCTGTAAGCGGTACCAATTGCGGGTTTGTAAGTGGTTCAGCGAGTGCCACGGTAGCGGCGGCCTCCGGAACACCCATAAGCGCAACGTGCGAATTCATCAATACGTTTACCGCCCCATTTGTCGCGACGACTGGAACGCTTACGGTCGTGAAGACCGTCGTCAATGACAACGGGGGCACGGGCGTTCCGTTAGATTTCACTCTGAACGCGAGCGGTACGAATCCGAGCGTAGCAAGTTTTCCGGGGAATGCGTCCGGTACCACGGTCATATTCGACGCGGGTGCTTACGAGATCACCGAATCGGCAGCGGCAGGCTACCTGGCATCGTTCAGCGCCGATTGTACGGGCGTCATGGTCGCAGGGGATGCACGGACGTGCACGGTCACGAATGACGATGTCGCAATTCTTCCGCCACCCGCAACGACGGGTACGGTGATGGTCATCAAAACCGTGGTCAACGACAACGGCGGATCAGGTATCGCATCCGATTTCACTTTGAACGCAACGGGAACGAACCCGAGCGTGACAAACTTTGCGGGCAATGCAGCGGGAACAGCCGTCGTGCTCGATGCGGGAGCGTACGAAATTACGGAGACGCCTATCGCCGGCTACGCCGCGTCATTCAGTGCGGATTGCGTGGGAACATTGCTCGCCGGGGAAACACGTACGTGTACGGTGACGAATAACGATATCGCAGTCATCATCAACCCGCCTTTTGTCGCTACCACAGGTACACTGCTCGTCATCAAAACCGTCGTGAACGATAATACGGGATCATCTATCGCTGCCGATTTTACGCTGAATGCCACTGGCACGAATGTCGATCTAACAAACTTTCCAGGAAATGCGAGCGGGACTCTGATTACGTTGGAGGCTGGAGCCTATAGCATCACGGAGAACGCTGTTGCCGGATACACCGCCGCATTCAGTGCGGATTGTTCCGGTGTCATGGTCGCTGGAGCGGCTCGTACGTGTACGGTCACCAATGATGATGATGCGGCCACGATGTTCACATTAACGCTCACAAAAAACGGCGATGGTACGGGTAGCGTGTCTAACGATCAGACGTTTGGACCGTCCGAAGGCCCATGGTGCGATGCGACGTGTCAGGGGAGTGCGGGCAGATATGCCTCTGGTACCGTGATAACATTAACCGCTACACCGTCAGTCGACTCGACATTTAATGGAAGCTGGTCGGGGGCGTGTATGGGCACAGGCCTCTGTGTGGTGACATTGACGAGCAATCTTGCCGTGAACGCCCACTTCGCGCTGCTTGGGGGTGCAGGTGGAGGC
>CAYGDS010000130.1:0-2920 GCA_964348595.1 uncultured Gammaproteobacteria bacterium
CACCGCTTTCTAACCGAGCTATCACGTCATCAACCTTGTTGCCCCTTACCCGGACCTCCTGGTAGTAAACCGCTGCAGACAAGAACAGCGCCGACGGGGGAATGGCGGCGTCCAAATCGGCACTAGCGCGCACCAACTCCTTTCCCAGATAGGCCGAGTACACGGCTCGGCGCGTCTTCGGCGTCGCACCTTGGTGTTTTCGTTTGATCGATCCGAATCCAGCCACGTAATCATCGATGGCTGAGCGCAAGCGATGGGCAGCGATGAACCTCTCTGCGGTCAATTCCTTAAATACTCGCTCAAAGTCACCACCATCCTCGGAACCAGCGAAGATTCGCTTTGGGTACCGCTTGGCTAACTCGGGCTCGCTCATAAATGTCGCTACGTATGCTTGTAAGCCGGCCGATACTTCGATTGTTCGGTCGGTGAGCGAGTGGCCTCCAATGGCTGCCTCGAGCACAGCGCGCTCATGTGGCGTAAGGTTTGCGGCTTCCTTCTCTCGGCGTTCCAAATACCAACCTAGCGTCCTGAGCGCGGCGCCGAGTTGAAGAACTTGCGGATCGTTTGATCTGAGGAAGCTGTCCTTGATGCGATTCTGGTTGTTAAGATTAACGGTTACGTTGCTCGCAAAATCCTTATCACTGCCAGAGGTAATGACGCGGACAGGCACGATTACGTCGGGCTTCAGTTCTCCAGACTTGCGCGCCACGTCTAGGGACCGCATCGTCTGCCCGCCGTTCACCACTTGGTAACGACTGAGCATCATCTTGCGGGTCATTGGGTCGTACTGCGCTGTTTCGGCCAGGAACACCACGCCGTTGTTGTAGTGCAGAAAATTGCCCGAATCAGACCCTGACGCCGTCTTTTTGATGTTGGCGTTAGTACCTTTGTCTCCTTGGCCAATACGGATGTTCTGCTGAAGCAGGGCCTCGCCGTGCTTTTGATACAGATCCGCCAACTCGCTCGCCGGCATCGTAAACAGGTAAGAGTCATGTCCAGCGGCCCTCACGCTGTATGGCGGCGACTCAGGCTGATACAGATACTGATCCTCGACCGTTGGGCGAGTCTTGGTATAGAAGCGAGTCTGTAGAGCGTTGATGTCTTCATGAGTCCAGGTGCAGAAATCGTCTGACACCGAAAGGCCTCGAATGAAGCTGTCTAGCTTTATTGCGATGTCCGGTTGTACGCCTGTTCCGCTATGCACCAAGTGAATGCGATAGCCGGACGGAATCATCTTGGTGATCTCTGCGGCCTGTCGCTTCAGCGCCTCATTGCCGCCGGCGTTCCCAAGTTCATTCCTAATGATCAAGCCAAGGCCTCCCAGCAACTTATCGACCTCATTGCTCGGGAAAGCGTCGGCCAGACCAACGGGATTCTTGAAATTGTAGAAATGAACCGTACCGTCGCCGTCATCAATGCGGAGCACATCGATCCCATAGTCATCGTAGCCATCGGTGATGACTTCCTCGATGTCCGAATCCTGTAGCCCAATCAAGCGACGGAAGTACCACCAGATCAGATAGTCGCCGCGCTTTGTTAGATTGCGTTCAACAGCAATCGCTTTGGATTCGTTCTCAAGTTGCTCTTTAAAGAGCGGAATGAGCGCCACCTTCAGGCCTCCGGCGGCTTGATATTGCTCACAGTGCAGCACCCGTCATGAGCGCTTTCCACACTTGAACCCCACACAATGTGGGGCAACTCCGAGGCTACCTAGCCTCAGCGGTAACAAGCCAACCGCATCCTGACCATTTAGGCGCGGTTAGTCAAGTATATTGTTACCGCTTCAGCCGGACCGCACCTACGCCTGTCAGCCACCAACTCGAATAAGCTCCCCCGCTCTAACTCTGGACAAAGCATCAAGAATCTGAGGTGCCAGCGGCCGAAGTTCCTGCAATCGATTCCTTCGCACCCGCACCACGACCACGCCGATCCCTGACGCCCGAACATTCTGTTGGAACTCGAGATGCTGATCGACCGTCAGCAAGGCTTCGAAGCGCTCGGCAACCATAAGTGTGAGCAGTTCGCCGTTACGTTTCGACGACCACCCCATCTCAACGACATGCCGAACCTCGTGGCCTGGCAGATCGCTCTTCAACCGCTTGGGGACACACTCATCGAGCAACAGCCGCATGAGCCTCGGTCATTTCGCGGGCCAACTCGAGCGCCGCAACCGCTTGCTCACGGGTCACGGAAGGAAAATCTTCCAGGAAGTCATCGAGCGAGTCTCCGCCTTCAAGGTAGTCGTAGAGATTTTTGACCGGCACTCGCGTCCCCACAAACACTGGCGTGCCGCCCAACACCTCAGGGTCGCTGTGAACCACCGGTGACTTATTGGACATCTGGCCTTTCTTCCTTTTCGAGTATACGCCCCGGAGATATCTTGTGTGGCTCACAAGCAGTTGGCAGTTCGCCTCAGTGCCTTGACACGTCGGCGACCGTGATCGCCGACCCGGCGCCGGCGGGCACGAGCGGGTTACCATCTCCCCAGATGCCCTCCAGCATCAAGGCACCCGCGCGGTCGGGCGTCGGCGGCCGTCTTGCCGCGTTCGTGCTCGAGCGGTTTCCGTTCGCGCTCGCACCGGTGCGCGAGACGCTCGACGCGTGCGGCGCCGGCCGTCTTCCGGAGCGCGACGCCTCCCGCCTCGAATCCTTCCGCGTCACCTTCCGTCAGGAGCTGAACCGCACGCTGGAGGCGGTCGACCTCAGCGATGTGCCCGAGACGACCCCCGGCGTCGCCGCGCCGCGCCGCCTGGACGAGGCTCGCAGGGAGCTCGTGGACGCCTGCGACGCTTTCCTGGCGCGCGAAGCCATTGCCGCCTCCTTCACCGCCGACGAACGCCTCGAGCTCCTGCGCGGGATGATCCTCACCCGCGCCGTCGACAACCGGCTCAAGCAGTTGTTCCTCGGCACGGAGGTGCGA
>CAYGDS010000131.1:0-2894 GCA_964348595.1 uncultured Gammaproteobacteria bacterium
GGGTAACATGGTGCTATATGGCCATGAACATCGGGGCGACGTGGGGGGCGAAACGACTCGGCGAGCAATCGCATGCACGAGCACAATCTCGGGCGAATGAATCGCGCAAGAAGACCAAGCACGGCTTGTCAGAGGGAGGCGAGGGCGGTCGGTCGAGCAAAGAAGATTTGCGAGCGCAGGCCGATCGATTGGAAGCGCGCCAAGCGGCCGAGGCAGCATACGCAGAAAAACTTTCTCAGAATCGTGAGGCGCAAGAAATCGTCAATATGGTCGCGTCCTTCCGAGCGCGCACCAAGGAGCGCGCTGAAGAGCTTGCAGGAATCGCCAAGGGTCTCCTGCAGAAGTTGAGGGCAAGCAAGCGCATGGATGCGAAAAAGATCGAAGCAGTCGAGTTGGTCATGACAAAGGCACACGACATCAACAATTATTATTATGGTGACGATATTCTGCTGAACACGGTGAAAGAGCTTGTACTGAAGGAAGGTTCATTTTCCGAAGATAGACTCCTACCGCACCAGCTAGATAACGTCGTCGGCTACTACAACAAGCAGCTGGAACTCGGCGTAGAATACAAGCGCGCGCTAGAGGAGATGGCTATCAAGATCTGAGTCCAGAGTGAAGAGGCGGATTCTTGATCTATCCACAGGCCTCTGACCGACTTTTGCGTTTTCTCGATCTGTGCGGTTAAATAGTGGTATGAGCGCTCTTCCATCAAAATTGATCGTAGAGTGTCCCCTGTGTCATACGGCCTATGATCAGACACGTGTGCGACTCGTACGTGAGCGGGAGGGGAGTCGATTATTTCACTGTTCTTGCCAGGCTTGCGGGCGTTCCATGCTCGCGCTGATGCTCGAATCTGCCGGGTGGCTTTCTACCGTCGGGCTCGTCACCGATCTCGAAGTCGCTGACGCCATCCGTCTCGAAGATGCTAATCCCATTGGAGCTAACGAGTGCATACAACTCCATCGAGCCTTCTACGATGAGAGTCAGGGGTTTTGCCGTCTTATCTCAAGTTGGGGCAAATAATGGCTCCTCGCCCGGCCTTGACGCCCAGGGTGGTTTCGCGTACTGTACGCCCATTCTTGTATGACGTACGCCATTACCGCCAAAACGCGTGAACAGCTCGGCAAGCGCACCGCTGAAGAGCAAGCTCACGTGCGTATCCCAGCCGTGCTTTACGGACAGGGTGTCGAGAGCAAACCGATCTCCGTTGGCCGCAGTGACTTCCTGCGCTTGTATCGTGATGCGGGTTCTTCCTCGCTCGTCGACGTATCCATCGGGGATGGCGCTGCCGTCAAGACGCTCATCAAGGACGTGCAAGTGCATCCGCTCAGCCTAGAGCCGCTCCACATCGACTTCTACCAAGTCCGCATGGATAAAGAGATCGAAGCCGTCGTGCCGATCAAGTTCGTGGGCGAATCGAAGGCAGTGAAAATGGATGGCGGCACGCTCGTCAAGGCCATGGATGAACTCGAGATTCGCTGCTTGCCCGCGAATCTTCCGCACGATATCGAAGTTGACTTGAGCACACTCAACACGTTTGAAGATTCGATCACCGTTGCCTCGCTCAAGCTCCCGAGTGGTGTCGTGGCGTTAAATGATGCGAACCTCACCGTCGTGAACGTCGCGCGACCGCTGACGGAGGATGAACAGAAGAAACTCGAGGAATCCCAAATCGGTGATGTCACCGCCATCAAGGCCGAGACGGAAGAGAAGAAAGAGGCGCGTGAAGCTGAAAAGGCGGCGGAAGAAGAAAAGGGCGCCGCTCCGGCCAATGAATAAGATTCTGGAATTTGTACAACGATTCCGATCAGAGATCACGATCGGGATCGTTTTGCTTTTCATCGTTTCCGCTTTGATCCTTGCTTCCGTGCTTGGTGGATTCACGCGCCGGGGCGGGGAAGTCATCACTCCGCAAGCGACATCGACGGAACCCACGGCGCTACTCGTCCCGCGTCGTCTGGACGGCATGCTCGTTACTCGTGAAGAAGCCGACGTTGCGCCGATGGCCGTCATGATTGAAAACCATCCGGATGCACGCCCATTGTCCGGTCTTTCCAAGGCTCGTGTGGTCATCGAAGCGCCAGTGGAAGGAGGTATCCCACGGTTCGTGGCATTCTTCGATGCGACCACAACGATTGGCGAGATCGGTCCAGTGCGCAGCGCGCGTCCATACTTCGTCGACTGGGTCGATGGATGGAATGCATCCTATTTTCATGTCGGAGGTAGCCAGGAGGCTTTGCAAAAGATCACGGAGCTTGGGTCATTCGTCGATGTGAACGAGTTCGCATATGGCGGAACTGTTTTTTGGCGCGATCGCCGTCGCGCGGCACCACATAACGTGTATACCAGCACCGAGCTCATGACGGCGATCCTTGCTCGGAAGGGAGTCGCGACATCGACCATGCCCATCGCTTGGCATTTTAAAGACGCCGTAACATCCACGGAGCGCGGCATCGTGAACCGTATCAACGTTCCCTACGGTGGTTCCTATAACGTCACGTGGAGATTCGTTACGTCGACGGGCGAGTACGTACGTTCGCAAAATGGCAACGGGCCGCAAGTCGACCGCGACGGCTCTGTAGTCGCAGCAGAAAACGTGATTGTCATGAAGACCGACGCACGGGTTCTCGACGACGTCGGTCGCTTGCGCCTGCGTACGGTCGGTAGCGGTGAAGCGCTTGCGTATCGAGACGGGGAGAAATTCATTATTCGCTGGAGCCGCGCCGCTGGAGAGTCCATTCGTTTTGCAGGAACAGGTGGAAACGAGTTCCTCCTTACGCGAGGACGGACATGGATCGAAGTAGTCACCGACGATCGGATCTTCGTCGGGTTTGAATAAGGCCACCTCACCCGCCTTCGGCACCCTCTCCTTCAGAAGGAGAGGGGAGGGA
>CAYGDS010000132.1:0-2867 GCA_964348595.1 uncultured Gammaproteobacteria bacterium
GAGCGAGCTCACCATCGTGAAGACGATCGGCTTCGGCCACTTCGTCTCGGACCGTATGCCTCACGAGCTGCGCACCGCGCTGCTCGAGCTCGTGATCACGGGCGCGCATCCCGAGCTGCTGAAGAACACAGGGACGCGTAGCTCGAGCTACCAGAGCAAGGGACAGCCGTACACCGCCCAGGATCTTCTCAAGATCATGGATCCGGACACGCTGACCCAGCACGTCCCGCAGCACGTCCTCGTCGGCGTCTTGGTCGAGCTCGCCAAGATTCACGACTGGACGGAACCGCAGGTCCAGGTCCCCTTGCCCCCGGTGCTGGAGCCTCAGGATGGCGACCGAGCCTCGATGGCAGACGGTCCGATCGTCGAAGTCACGGGCGATGCCACGGGCGACGACAGCCTCATGCTCGAGGTCGATGACATGCAGACGTCTACCGCCGAGGAAGAGTCGCAGGCCGAAGTGACTCCGGCTCCCGCACCTGCCGCCTCTTCCGCGCCGGACATCGGTGACGACCTCCCGACCCGCATCGGACGCAGTCCGATGCTCGAGGCAGCGAGCGCCGCCGGGGATGCGAAGCCCCGAATCCCGCCCCCGATTCGCTCTGGGAAGCGCTGACCCTACTCCCCCCGGTCCGACCTACGTCGGACCGGGGGTTTCTGTTTCCAAGAACCCCTCCTGTTCCCCTTTAATAAATGCGTATCATTTTCCTATTCGCGAAGCGCAACTACCACGACCCTCCTCCCCCACCTCCAAACCCTCCACCCGAACCTCCTCCAGAAAACCCAGAACCACCAGAGCCGGCTGACGAAGGACTTTGGTACATGTGCGAACTAGATTCGTCGTTGAACGAATCCATCGCATGCGCGAATCGTAGCGCGTTCCAATTTGATGCCGTGCCATCCATGTACGACGGTGGTTGCATCTGCATATCTTGGAAATACCCGGCCCATTGTTCTTCGACGCCAAGCGCGAGTGCCGCGGGCAAGAAGCGCTCGAATTGTTCCGGACGTTTTTCCGGAGCGTTGTGGAACGCGAGGCGATCTTTTTCCGTAACGGAGAGAAAGAGCTTCAACCCTTCGATTTCTTCACGAACGACGGCGCCCTCAAATGTCGCGCGCGGCATGAGCCAGCCGAAGCCTCCGATGATGGCTGCCGAGATGAGTCCGGATAGAATGAAGAGCCCTCCGATTGCATCAGAAAGCAGATATGCGACCACGGCCACGCCGATCGCGAGCGTGGACCAGACCGCACGGGTCGTGGCTGGGTGGCTCTCGATGAACTTGCGTTGTTTGAGATCGCTAAATATCTCGTTACGCGCCTGCTGAATCGCTTTCCAGAATCCTTCATTACGCGCACTCACGTCGATCGAATCCCCGATTCCGAAAAGTCCGTCATGGATTTGTCGTTCGAACGGAAGAAGCGATTCATCGGCCGGCTTTGTCTTGTTCAACGTAAAGGACGGTTTAGCTTTGAACCAGCCTGTCGCGCCCGCATCACCACTCCAGTGGATCTTGATAAATCCACGCCGCGCGAGATCAAGAATGGTCGCGGAAACGGCTTGATGCGAAACGTGGTCCTCTTGCAAGGCCGTCATCTGAGCGGGTTTGAGTCCGCGCGGCTCCTCATATTGCGCGATGACCGTGCCTCGTCCTTTCGGATCGCGGCCGCGTACGTGCCATATCGCATACATGATGATGAAGACGAGGATCGGGAGTGCGAGCCAGATGTTGTCCGCGAGGAGCATCCGCAAGCGGTCCCATATTGTGAGAGGTGCAATTGCTTCCTCCGGGAATCGTAGTGCCACGGTCAGACCTTCGCCGCTATCGAGCGCACGATCTGATTGAATCGATGTGATGATCCCACTTTGCGCGATCGTGCAGTCTTGTACCGAGCTGCCGAACCGACCCGTGAAACACGTTGCTTGGCTTGCGGGGGCGGGGCCCACGAGACGAAACGACGCGCGATCGATCGGAATAAGCCATTCATTGCCCGTGACATTCCAATAGAGCTCGCGTTCATGCTCACCAGGAAAATCGTTGATCGCGCGCTCGGTGCGATAGCGAATGGTATATACGTGCTTACCGGACACGAGGACATCTGGATCTCCGAGACGAATGTTGGTGTTCGCGCCCTCCCGACTAACCTTCATGGATACAGCGTTTCCGTCCATGTCGGCATCAAGCACTTCGAGGCGCAGTCGGTACGACGCGTTGTCGCTCTTATAGCGTTCTGGGATCAGGCGAATGATCCCGTGGTGCTCCTCATCTTCAAAATCGTAAGTAATCTTTTCGGTGACCGTGAGCGTGCGGTCGGCGGCGAGTTCTGCCTCGACGGCAAAGTCTCGAATCACTTCGGCGTGGGCTATGGACGCGAGCTGTAGCCCCAGGATCGTGATGAAAATGGAGAGAAAGCGTTTCATGTACCTATTAAGACATATGAAACACCCCGCAGGAAGACCTGCGGGGTGCTGTGACAATCGGGGAGGAATTCCCCTAGAAGTTGGCGGCGAGCGTGATGAACGCCGCGTCCGGGCCGACCGATGGCCGAACCATGACGGCGGGTGGGCGATCCGAGGTTGCACCGACGATGAGCGTCGTTGCGCCCCCGGCCGCGAGCAAGCCCGAGATGACGAGAAGTGCGGTCTGCGCGACCTCCAGCGACTCGGCTTCGCTGCAGACGCCTCGCGCGTGCGCAATGAGCTCGGGAGAGGCGAAGCCGCCCATGCCCGTACTCGCCGCGTCGCACGCGTTGTCGTTGACGTAGCGTCGGAACTCCGTGAACTGCGCATCGGCGTTCATATCGCCGAGGCGGACCCATGGGCCGATGGTCGAGCCGAAGGCGATCACCGCGCCACCGAGGAGCGAGA
>CAYGDS010000133.1:0-2865 GCA_964348595.1 uncultured Gammaproteobacteria bacterium
CCCTTTTCTTCCTGAAAAAGCCGAATGTCGAGATCCAGCATTTTCGCATAGAGGTCGACGCTAAAATACGCGCTTAATTTATTACCTACGTACCAACGTAGATAATTCCAAACACCGAGGCTCAGAAACTCACCGACCAGGAGCAAGCTCCATCCGAACAACCACGGCCATAGGGCGATCGTGGTTTCGGAAACACTTAGGTGACGCTCGACCGCACTAACAAGAACATCGACGACGTGTCCGTAGATGATCGGCTCAGCTACAGAGAGTACTGCTATGAAAATGGAAAGGAATATCAATGGAGGATACCAGAACCAAACAACCCGCATCGAGGGGTGGATCATGTTCCAAATTCTTCGGGGTGAAATGCGTTGTTTTATTTCTTCGACCATGGCGAGCTATACTCTACCATAGCTACATCTGCTTCATCACGCCGCCTTCGGAAATTGAGCCTTCTTCGGGATCATGCGCATCTTGTCCGGTTTACTCGGATCGTAAGGATGCGCGCGCTCGAAATCGAGCGGGAACATGTCCGTGATGCGATGGCCGTCGAACGTGAGCAAAAAATCTTTGATGTACCACGGCTTGTCGATAAACATCTTGGATCGGAACTCCTCAGCGATCTCCCCCATACGGACTCCCGCCCATTCCTGCGCCGCACGGATCTCGTCCGCGCTCCAACCCTCGGCCGGGAGCTTATCCCAAATATCTTGACCGGAACGCCCCTCGACGTACTCCATCATCAAGAAATCAGAGGTGCCGACCTTCATCATACCGAGTGGACGCGGAGCTGGGATGCGGAGCATGTTCGTACGTTGTAGAACGCGGAGCTCGTGATCCGGCGCCGGCATCTTGTCCGGCTGCGTGAGCTTGAGGACGAACGCAGTGCCCTCCGCGCCCGGCAGCTTCCACACGATTTCGTTGACCGGCTCCCCCTTGTCCGATGTCTGCGTGTACTTAAGTTTTTTTCCGTGCTCCAGCGCGAAGGCGTACGCCTCATCGATGAACGCTTGTGGGATGGTGCTCTGAACCCCGGGCAAGAGATGTAGCGAGTACCCATCGCGCTCGATGTCTCGCTCAGCGATCTTCGCGTAGTCTTGTCGTTGCACCACTTCGGCATATCGTCGAAGCGCGTGCCTGTCCTCGGGAGACGGGATGTCGTGCAGATGATCGATAACCGTACGCGCACCCTCGGGCGTTTGGATGAGAGAATTGAGCGCCTTCGGCTCGCTCGGCAAACGCCGTTCGATTACAAAAGGATTAGCCCGTTCGAGGGACATAGATGTGTACAGGATATCAAGCTGGGCTTGAAAAGAACATTGGTGTGTGCTAACAAGCACTCGCACCTTCGAGGAGGCGGAAACATGTTCGAATCGCTGGCACGACTGTTCGATTCCTTCCGCAACAAGCCCGGTCCGACGCGTCACAAGACGCTCACCGAGGCATACGCCGATCCGCATGCCTTCATCTTGCGTGATGGTCGACTCAGCCGACTGGAGTCACCCGAGCGCGATCCCGGAGGCGAGATCGTTCAGATCACGCCTGCGCTGCATCTCGAAATTCTTTGCCCAGACTGGCCAGCCCAGGGCTACACAGGGGTCTATCAGCGACTGGATGTATGTTTCAAGATGCTGGAGGAGCCTTCGGCTAACGATGCCCCATACCGAGGCGCGCCGCACGTCGACCATGTTCGACTCGAGGATGCGCAGGCCTATCTCGATTGGCAACGAGGACTCGACAAGCGCTCTACCTGGTCGGCTAGCAACAAGCACCCGGCCCGACGTCGTCAGCAGCTGGTCCATTTCCTACATGAGAGTGCCGAGCGCGTAGATCTCCCGTTCACGGTCACTCTTCTCTGACCTCAAAGGCGGCCCCCTCGGCCGCCTTTTGCATACTCATCGGAATCTCGACAATAATTCGGGTCCGTGTTAGCTATGTCACCAGGACCTTACATGCTCAGGAGACAAAGTATGTCTGCACTGATGGAGAAGCTGTACCAGTTCGTGACAGGGAAGCCGAGCAACAGGCGGATGGCTGAGCTCATTGCGCTCTACGATAACCCACACGCTTTCGTGGTTGTGCGAGACGAACTCGGACCGCACGTCTTTCGTGTCGAGTCACTGTCGGAGGAACCGGCGGGTGAAATCCGGCTCATCAAGCCTGTTGAGGCATTCACCTTCTTCGATTTTCACAGAGTCCCCGATCTTCGTCGTGTGCCGGTTGGCATTCTTGAAGAATACACCGTCAGTGTCCACTTTCGTCACGTCGACGATTCGACGTATCGTTCAACCCCAACAGCGCGTGTTCGGCTTGGAGACGCCCAGCGATACGTCGAGTGGCATGATCGGTACCTCGAGATGAAGCCGAGCCTTTTCGGGAATCGCCGACTGGCCGCGATGAACCGACACAAGTATCTGCTGGAAAGCACCGATCGACTCGATCTTCCGTTCGTGGTCAAGATCGCAGAGAAGGGTATGTGGCCCTGAACTGAAAGCGCCCCGAGGATTTCTCCTTGGGGCGCTCATCGTTTTATTAATCGAAAACCGAGCCTCTCTTTCGAGAAACTCGGGCCGTAGAGTCAGACGGCTTTCGCCGTTTGTTCAGGCTTGGGTTCGGTCTTGGCGACCTCGTTCTCCCAGGCTCTGACACGATGTTCGGGCATCTTCTTGAAGACGGTCTCGAGGCGCTCGCGTAGGAGTTGTGCGTGCTTGGAGCGCCCCATAGTCTGCTTGGAAGCTTCCATGAGGTGGACCAGCTCGGTGCACTCGACGCCGAGCGTGTTGAGCGCTGCGTCAGACAGCTTCTGATCCTCCTGTGACCAGATGGCATCGTTGACTCGTACGTATTGGGCAACGTAGTGCAGAG
>CAYGDS010000134.1:0-2838 GCA_964348595.1 uncultured Gammaproteobacteria bacterium
GCTCAGCGAAATCGATCCGGAAGAGCCGGACATCGCTTTCGGGCTTTGCGACCTCGGGCTCGGCTATCCGGAACTCGGCTGCGTCAGCCTTGCGGAACTCCGTTCCGTCCGTGGCAACTTGGGTCTTCCCGTCGAACGCGATCTTTCGTTCACTGCGGCGCATCCGATGTCGGTCTATGCCGAAGCGGCCCGCCAGGCGTCGGGCGTCACCGAAGACGCGCGCGCTCTTCTGCAAGCCGCCGCCGCGCTCGCGGCAAGGAGGGCATCATGACCCGTCATATCGAAACGTTCCGCATGGACTGGAGCGGCATCGCCATAGAAATCCGGTATGAGCCGAACTGGCTCAACATCAACGCCGGTTTTGACGCGGCGCACCTCGAAATCGAGAGCGTTGCGCCCGAACGCGTACCGCTGCCGTTCACCGACCTCCCCGCCATCAAATGGCGTCAGCTCAAACTTGATAAGCTGGATGAAAAAACCCGCGCACAACTTGTGGCAAAACTCGAGCACAAGCTCAGCGCTTGATGTCTCAAGTCTCAAATAAATATATGGACCCTAGCTCAATTTTCGATATCGATTTCCTCTTCGGAAAACCACTCATTGTTCAGTATGTGAGATTTAACAGCCGAAGGGTTTTCCGTGTAGGCGACAAGCGCAAGGCTCTTTTCGGCACGGCTACTGGTCACATATAGAAGACGCCGAGTGCGATCGATTCCAGAGTCTTTATTCTCCTGTACATTTTTCAGATCGGTCGCGGACGCGGCCTTCGCCCCGAATAACTTTTCATACCCAAACATGAAACCACGCGCCTCAGCGTCATCCATGATGACCATAACGCGATCGAATTCGAGCCCCTTCACACCCTGATGCGTATCAAAGGCAGCGAGTCCTGACACATAGCGTCGATATAAGTCGATTTGACCGAAGGGTGCATTCAGGAATGAAAGGAGCGCCGATGTTTCGGGCGTCACGGGATCGGCGACCTCGGCTTCCTCCAATTTATCGGGAGGGTCAGCGTTAAGAATCGCAATCACCGGGATCAGCGTATCAGGTGTGCTAAAAAGCGCTTTCTCTGCGACGCAGGTAAGAACTTGGCCACATGTAGGCTCACCCTCTTTCCAATTCTCCAGCAAAGCGTCGACACCCGCTTGCGCCTGTCGCAGGAGATCAACGGGATTAGCAGCCTCTTTTAGAGCTTGAGGCGTAAGCAACGGAGAATTGGCGCGAACGATCCGAGAAACAGCAAATTTTTCTCCGCCCTGGAGCGCCTCCACAAGAGGCAGAATTTCTTGCGTAAAAAAGCGTGTGACGGGAAGGCTACCGTCGAGTAAACCGGTTCGCCACGCATCAATTTCGTACAGTGGATTAAAGACGGCATCAAAACCGAGCCGCTTCGCCGCCATGTGATGTTCGAGCGTTAAAATCTTACATTCGTCTTGCTCTCCCCATTTCTGATCGCCTGTCAGCTCTGCCATTCGCGCTCGAATAGCTTCTTCGATGGCTTTCTTATTCTCGATATCGGCGCGTCGAATAAAGAGGCGAACATGGCCTTCAATAGCGTCTGTGCGCGCAACCTGAACATGGCTGTCAACGTCTGATCTGATTTTGTTGATAAGCGCAATTACCCGCTTCGGGCAGCGATGATTGAGTTGCTTCGATGGTTTGGCCCAAGACGCAGGGAGGCTCTCCTCAATCTTTTCCTTTCCATCGGCGTAGATGCGCTGCATGACATCGCCGATGAGGCCAAGTAAAAATCGTTTCTCATGTTCCATTGCAGTCAAAAAGAACGCATCTACTAATCGCCGGTTCGTGTCCTGACTTTCGTCAATTAGTAAGAAGGGAAAGCGTCCAACCAATATCCACTTCATAAGGGATTTGTTTGAGATAAAATCCGCACATATCTCGATAACCTCGGAATGATTGAGAGAATTTGGCTCCCTGTTTTCTCCAGTCGGATTGTAGGCAAAGGTTTTGATTGTATCGAGGCGTTCTAGACGCCTCGTCTTCGATTCAATCTGCGCCTGGCGAGTAATTGAAGCCTTCGTACCGGCGCGTCCTTTCGCTTCCTCCGCGCGAAGCTTAGCAATATCGCTTTGCATATCGACCCGCAGCCACTCACGGATGTCGTAGTTAAAAGCCTTTATAAGTTCCCAAGCAAAGCTGTGGATCGTGGCGACATAGAAAAGCGGATGAAAATCTATCCGTCGATTGATCTCGCCGCATGCTGCATTGGTGTAGGTGATAACGCCTATCCGCTGCCCCCGATAAGCTAGCCGGCGACCATGCGTATCCCGGACGTAATTTAATGCCTTGACTAGGGAGCGGGTCTTGCCCGAACCGGCACCGGCAAATAGGAAGAAGCACTGCGGTTTCTCGGGGTCAAGAAACGCAGCAATTTGTTCATCGACCGGATCATCCAAGTTCGCATTTGAGTCTGCTGCAACCTGGGCCATCATGACGCTTTCGCTATCTTGGCCTTATCGGCTAGTTCTGATGTCGCAACCCCAAGGTCATGCTGTTGTTGCCTGAGTTGCGACACTAACCAATTTAGACCCTCCCGAATGTATTGTGGCGGCTGGAGGTCGGCGGGGTTCTCGATTTCCAGCAGATCAAGGGCAAACTCAGCCTTTCCTCCGGATTTGAGCTCGCTGAATAGTTTCCCACCGAGATCGGCGATCGTCGTGCTGGCATCGATGGCGGTCTTGAACTTGGAAAACAATCCCTTCCCGTCACTCGACGAAAAGAGGACAAGATTTTGCATTGCCAATGCGTCTTCCAAGGTGTTGGCGATGGCTTCAACCTTCTTGCCCTTAAAATCAACTTCAATCGGGCATTGAT
>CAYGDS010000135.1:0-399 GCA_964348595.1 uncultured Gammaproteobacteria bacterium
GCGCCGGGTGGAGGCCCCGCGAACCGGGGCTTCCATCGGGCGCCTCACGCCCGCGGGCACGGGCTTCGGTGTCGATCACGACGCGGTGGCAGCGGTGGCACTTGCGAAGGAGCAAGCGGCGCGACTGGCGCAAGGATCGTAAGTTCGTTTCAAGCAAAAACCCCTGGCGTATGCTGGGGTTTTTGTATATAGGAAAACGCTCCGACCCGCTTGGCGAGATTGGAGCGTTTGGGAGCGAGGCAGGGGGAGCCTCAGTTGGCGTCGGACGGATCCGGCGTGTCGTCGTTGACGAGGAAGCTCATCGTACCGAGGAAGGAGCCCGACGTGTGGTGCATCGAGGCGTGGATCCCGGCTCGTGAAGCAGGTGCGTTACGAGCGAGGCCGGGTTCGAATCCGAGG
>CAYGDS010000135.1:409-2812 GCA_964348595.1 uncultured Gammaproteobacteria bacterium
GAGACCGATGGCCTGCATGACGAATCCCTTGCCCCGTGCGATCTCCGCGAGCTTGCGCGTCTTCGGCGCGAGCGCGCTTGAGGGCACGACGGTGTCCGCGCCGTCCGTGATGACGGAGATGGCCACCTTGGCATCGGCTCCGTATACCGTCTTCGCGAATCCGTGGAACTCGTGGGCGATCGCGAGCGCATCGTGCACGGCCTTGAACAGCGCCGTGCTGCCCTTCGCCTCGTACCGATCGAGGAGCGGCGCATGGCACGCGCGGACCGGTGCGACGTCGAGCGTCACGTCGGAACCGAACGTCATGAGGCCGAAGAGCGTGCGATCCGCTCCGGGGGCATCCCGGATCGTCGCGATGAGCTCGTTGGCGGCTGTGCGCGGCGTGTCTCCATGCACCTGCATGGACGACGACCGGTCGACGAGGAGGAGGCACAGCGCGACCCCCTTGCCGGGGGCTGTGATCTGGCTGCTCTCGTCGTGGATCGACTTGCGAGCGAGAACGATGGAGTCACTCACGTGGCACTTCTTTCTGGGTTTCCCCGTTGTGTGGAATCTAAAAGCGTTGCGTGTCGAGCGTTCCGGATGAGTCCGGATCCCAATATTCGTCGGCGACGAACACTCGGATCCGGAGAAGATGTATTCAGTTTGAATAATCTTCAGGATCTTGCGGATGAAAAAATAGGTTTTTCATCTACATGATGTAAGGGAGTCTAAGGGGCTACTTGAGGAAACTTGCGATCAGACCGAGGGGCGCGATGAGGTCAGCTGGCTGACCGCGACGCGAACCCATGTACTCGTGCGCGCTATCTTCGTAGATGCGGAACTTGTCGACGGTGTGTGGCAGCTTGCCGAGGAGGCGCTTGATGTGGCCCCAGCGGTTTTGTGCCAGCGCGTATCCGAGGAACCAGTAGATCGGTACCGAGCTGTACCGCTGCATGTGGAAGTAGCGCTTCCGGATGCCGCAGACGTTGGTGTGCATCTCGACCATCATGCCCGCGGACTGGAACCCGTCGGCCATGCTCACGACGCAACCCGTGCGGTCAAAGAGGCAGGTGAGCGTCCTGAGCTCGATCTCCTGGCGAGGATCGATCGAGTAGCTCTGTGCACCTGGCGGGGGCGGGTTGATGTTGATCCGACGCTCGTAGCGTAGGTTCGTGTCTTCGCGCCAGAAGGTGGTGTGGCGTCTGGTCATCTCATACCTTTCTCGAGAGAACATCTACCGCGTGATTGCAGCAGACAGGGGAATATACAACAAAGTAAGTGAATTGTCAATATTCTAAGGTGAAATAGAAGACCCCGATCCGACAAGTGTCGTCGGACCGGGGTCTCAGGAGGTAGAGCTACCAGGACTCGTTTGAGCTGATCCCTTGCGGGGGTGACTCGCACTATCCTGCGTCCCTTTGATTTGGCGCCTTAAGGCCTCTGACGGGACACGATTCCGAGCCTCCCGCTACCGGAATCGGGGCTGACGTAAGCCTCAGGGTCAACGGAGCTTCCCTGAGCACTACACGCTGGACCTTGTTTAACTCATCCAGCGTGAAGTGTCAAGAGCTCTTCGGATACCCATCCGTCACGCCGTAGCCGACGATGAGCACGCCGTCGAGATAGACGCCCGCGCCGACAGCCAGGCTGTCTTCGTGGTCGCCGGCCGCGTCGTAGGCGAGGCGGACCGCGTCGCGACGATCGAGTCCGCGCACCCGCTTCCAGACGAAATACCCGGCGCCGTCGGGCGCACCGTCGAAGTCCCACACAATCAGTTCGCACCTCGCTTCCGAATCGGCCATGGGCCACCTCCTCGCGTCTCTCGACGTAGGAGGCTCCCTGACCATCAGGGTTTGTCTTCTATGTCTTTAGGAGAACGTGCACCACTCGTATCATGTTTTTATTAAAATGTCAACGCCCCCGGACCAGTGATGGTCGCGGGGGCGGTCAGTTCAAGCCTCGGGATCGATGTAGACGACGAGGAGCGATCCCTCGCGCAGCTCCGCGCCTTCCGGAAGGCTAAGCACGTGCCGGTCGATCTCGCTCAAGTCCGTAGGCGCATGCGGGTCAATGTCCTCGAGAGCGACATGATACCCATCCTGCTCGAGGAGACGCGCGATCTCCATGAGTTGCATCAGTCGCTTGGAATCGAGCCGTTCCTTGATCTTGAAGTCCCGGAGTTTGCCGAAGACCTCCTCGAGCTTGGCGGCCTTCTCCTCGCCGAACTCGGCCCGCTTCTCCTTGGGAAGCGTGTAGTTGAGGCTGCGGTCGATCTCGGCGAGCTCGGCGCTCGTGACCGGGAAGTGTTCGACGTACAGCCTGCCTCGCACACGGTCGCCGAAAGCGCTGATCGCCTCCTTGATTGCGCGGTAACGGTTCTGAACCAAGGAATCTGTGCTCATGGGAACCTCTCTGTTGGGG
>CAYGDS010000136.1:0-2769 GCA_964348595.1 uncultured Gammaproteobacteria bacterium
AGGCATTCGCTTCACTGCGGCGATGGAGGCGGATTTCCGCGCCTTCGAGAAAAAGAGCTTGCCTGCTAGCGAGCGTCGCAAAATTCTCGCTGCGAAGTATGGCAAGGCGTGACTAAGACCCTCCGCCGCGAGATGAAGCGCCGGGCTGCGATCGAGCCGGTCATCGGCCACGTCAAGGCCGAACACCGCATGGGCCGCAATTACTTCAAGGGCCGCAACGGCGACCGCGCCAACGCCGTCCTCGCCGCCGCCGGCTACAATTTCAGCCTGCTCCTGCGCTGGCTCGCCGAGCTTTGGCGCGCCCTCTTCGCGGCGCTCGCAAAACTCGGTCCCACCCCTCAATCAGCTTGAAAAATCCGTCCACCGCAATTCTTCACGGACGACTGGGTTAGGCGCGTACCTTTCACTCGGGCGACAGCCTGATCTGCTTGCCCACGTGTTCCCGCCAGAGGCCGAGCCGTTTGATTCGGTAATCGACCAGCTCAGACGACGTGCCGAACATCTCTGCGATCTGCTCCGAAGAGCGCTTCTTGCTCACAGCGTCCATCATGGCGGCCTTCGGCAGGAGGGTCGCCGAGGCGAGATAGTATGCGTCGTGTTCCTCTGTCTTGTCGTATGTTCTGCCGTATGCCTCCGCCACCCGAGCGATCTTCGTGAGCTTGTGACCAAGCAGGATATGCCAGAACTCCTCTAGCACGGTCACCCGCTGACGTTCGACGGAGTGGCTGTCGTTCAAGAGGATGGCCCAATTCTCGTTCTCGGGATCCAGCGGCACGCTCATCGCAGACCATTCGCCGCCGGCGTCCCTCCTAAGCTGACTTACGATACGGGCGTCCAGGCAGTTCGTCTTCCCGACCGGGATTACCCGCACGCCTTCGACCTCGATCCGGAGACTGTCCAGCGGCTTGTTGTGCGCCAGGCCTAGATCCGCTCTGAGCTTCTCTGCGGTCTCTTCGAGCTCTTCCTTTGATAGCGAAACGTTGGCAGCGGCCGCGCTGTCGTCCGTATCGTGATGCCCTTTCCAACCGCCCTCGCCTCCCATCGATTGCCGCAGACAGTCGGCCGCTCTCAATAGGGTACGCACGGTCGAGGACCGGATGTTCTTCCCTGCCCGAAAATGCACGAACGCGATGTTGTCGAACCTTAGCCCGGCATCCTCGGCGTCTGCACCGAGCCACTGCAGAAGCCGAATCTTCGAGTTGTTGTCCGGCTGTCCTTCTCCGCGTTCAATGCGCGCCAGCGTCGAGAAACTTACGCCTACTGCTGCTGAGAGCGCACGGATGCTCAGCCCCTCTGCTTCGCGCTTCTTTTTGACGGCTCGGACCAGCTTCTCTTCGAAAGGGGGCATCTTTCTTTCCGTGCGAATGATACGCCTTGACACACCAGCGCCTTTAGGCGCAGTCTGTGCGGGTGACACAGTCTCGCACATTTCCGATTCCAGGTGAAGCCACCTTGGCGCCGGAGACTCGGGCCGTGTTGCAGCAGGTCGGGGCCGCCTTGGATCAGCACCGACCGATACGAGTGCACATCCACGGGCTGATCGCCCTGGATGAAGAGTATCTGAGTGTAACTGTAGCCGAGGAGAACGGCAATGAAGGACAAGGAAAGAGACGATCCGCAGCCCGATCAGGGAAAAGGTCCGCCCGACGGGAAGGGCCGCCCCGTGGATCACGGCAGGCCGGTGCCGCATCACGGATCGGCGGCGATGTGCTCCGCGCCACCTACGAAGGCCAGGTGACACGCCTTGCCGAGGCGTACCCCACGCTCCGAACCTTCCCGGACGACGACGGAATGTGGCTTCTCGCAAGAAGCTCGATCATCTCGGGCTTGGAGCGGGAAGCCACGTTTCTCGTAGCTCTTCCGTACCGATCGGGCCCGGGGCCCCGCGCCTGGGCCTTCTGGACCGCCGCTGGCCGATCTAGGTGGATTGGGCCCCGGCACACCAATTTCCAAGACGGCTCGATCTGCGCCTTCTCCCCGGATGATGGGGCGTGGTCCGACGGAGGGGATCTCAGGACGCTGCTAGATCTCTACAGCGTCTGGACGCTGCGCCATCTGCACCTCGAGATTTTCGGCCGATGGCCGGGAAAGCAATACGGCCTATACGGCGCCGACTCCCGCGCGCAAGCCTATTACCGGCGGATCGAGTGCAAGGACGACGAGCTTTGCGGCTGCGGCTCCGAAACTCAGCGGTACGCTGAGTGCTGCAAGCCGTCGGACCTGCAATGGGACCTCATCCATCTGATGTCGCTCTTTCTGCACCAAGTCCCGGAAGGCTTTCTGGGTCGCCGGCCGCCGCCCTCGGTCCTGGGTTTTGTCGAAGGCCGATCTGCCCTTCCGAGAATAGCGGACGTCCATCTTCAATTCGCCTTCCCCCTGACTAGCGATCATTCAATTCGTTGCCCTGTGCGTTCCTCGCGAGTTCAGTAATGTTCGCGGTTCACCGCGGCGCGGTCGCCCAAATTGTTGATTCACCTCAGGCATAGATACAATTAGCCGTGGCTGCCCGGCCTCATGGCCGCGTTGCCTTTTTTCCATTTACGCCCGTCTGCCTTAAGACCTTGAGACCATTGCCATACGCTCGCGAGCCCAAGACCCTGGGCGAGCACCTCAAGAAGCATCGGCACGAGCTGGGTCTCCGTCAAACGGATATCGCGGGTAGGCTTCAGATCAGCCAGTCCACGTATATCACTTGGGAGACCGACCAGGCAGAACCCGAAATCCGGTACTGGCCCCGGATCGTAGCTTTCTTGGGATATGACCCCGCGC
>CAYGDS010000137.1:0-2740 GCA_964348595.1 uncultured Gammaproteobacteria bacterium
TTTATCTTTCTCATCACCCTGGATCGCGGATTTGGCCTTTTCGCGCACCGATCGGATTTGGATCTTGGCCTGCTCCTCCTTTTGCTTGAGCGCCTTCACCATGTGCTTGCGGTTTTCCTCGGTCATGGGAGGCATCACAAGGCGGATGACGGTGCCGGCGACGTTTGGCGACATGCCAAGGTTGGCCTCAATCAAGGCCTTCTCCACGTCTTTGACGATGCTCTTGTCCCAGGGCTCGATCTGGAGGGTCTTCGCGTCCGGGATCGTGATGGACGCGACGGATTTGAGATCGGTGCTTTGTCCGTAGGCCATCACGCGGACGGGTTCGACCAAGGCGGCGTTCGCGCGCCCGGTGCGGATGCTACTGATCTCACGTTGAAAGTGATCAAGCGCGTTTTGGAAATGTGGCTTCTGTTCATCGATGCGATTGGGCATAAACTTAAAAGTCAAAAGTCTGTCAAGTCAAAAAGTCCATAAAGTCCCCTCAAACGACACGTGATGGACTTTACAGACTTTATGGACTTTTGACTACCGTCTATTTCTTCTCCGGCGGCTGAGCCGGACCGAGGTAGAGCGGGTATCCTTCGCTCATCCCGTACATGAGCACGGCTGGTGGGCGAGCTGTTGGGAGTTTGGCGGGAGTCCAGGTGAGACCGCCGTCTTTGCTGATCACGACGGATTTGTCGGTTGCGTAGACGAGCTGGCGCGCATCTTTTGGATGAACAGCGAAGGCCTTCACATCGGTGGTTCCCGGAGGCGTCGGCAAGGACAAGGCAGTCCATGTAGCGGCACCGTCGTCGGAGATCAGGACGCCGTACTTGGAGGCGTGATACACGCGATTCTTTGTGTTTGGATCAAGCGCAATGAAATTGGTGCGGCGCGCGCCATCGAAAGAGTTCAGTGGATCACGGAGCTCGACCCAGCTTGCGCCACCGTCGACAGTTTTGGCGACGCCCTTTCCAAAGAGCGAGGCATACACCACGCGCGAGTCGGTCGGATCCATGGCGAGGTTGTTCACGCGTGTGCCGGCAACGCGATGTGCCACGCGCCAGGCGGCGCCGCGATCATCGGAGCGCAAGATGTCGCCATCGTTGGTTGCCGCATACACCACGGACGGATTGAACCAGTCCACCATGACCGCCGTGACGGCCTTGTCCGTGCGCGGATCAAAGTACGCCTGCTTCCAATCGCGCATGCAGTTGTCCGTTTTGATGATCTGATTACGTCGCGCCGCGTAGACCGTGCATTTATCTTTTGGATCGACGGCGATCGAAACGACAGGACCACCCGCGCTCCCCGGACTCTGGGACCAGGACTCTCCTCCGTCGAGGCTTACCAAGATTCCATCCTGTGCCGTGCCGGCATAGAGCGCTTTCGGATCTTGCGGATCTTGCGCAAGCGTTGCGAGACCGACGTTCGCGATCGAGCCGATCTTGGTGCCGAGGTTCAACACCTTGAGCTGCGTCCATGCTTGCCCGGCGTTCACCGTACGGAAGACGCCACCGTCTGGACCAGCTGCGGGCTTCGAGCCGCCGATACACCCCTGCCCCACGAGGACGAGCGCTGCGAGCGGGATGGCGTAGCGCGACAAACGAGAGAACGCGTTCATAGATAGGATGGCGAAAGAAAAGAAGGGATGAGACGTTTGCCTATACGATACGGCCGAACGGCCGTCCATTCAAGTCCGAGGCGTGGGGAAATCGGCGAACCGATAAAACGCCAAGCGAGCACAAGCCCTTCTGCAACGCGTGATTGATCTGCGGGCGCGCCACTTTCAAACGCCTGGCGCATGAGCGCGGCTGTCATGCGGCGCCAGGCTTCCTCGGGATTCTCCGATGATTCACAGCCCTTCGCGAGGAGCTCGAGCTTAGCGATACGCTCGCCGAGGGATGCGGTTTGAAGCACGCTTAGGAGATCGTGAGCCTCGGCTTTGGACGAGGCGAGAAGCTCCGGATCCATGAGCCAAGCGAGAGCGAGGCCCGGGAGTCCGGCGGATTCGATAGCGAGAGACTTGGCGAGGTCTGGATTTGCCCCGCGCGTGACGAGCCAGTCGGTAATCAATGCGACGGGAACGCGGCCGAAGGTGATCGGCGCAAGCCGCGAACGCAAGGTTGCAGGCAAGGCCCCTGGATTCTCAGTGATGAAGAGGTATACCGCTCTCGCTGACGGTTCTTCGACAGCTTTAAGGAGGGCGTTCGCCGCGCTCGCGCTCAACCGCTCGGCTCCTTCGATAAGCGCGACCGTGTGCCCGCCCGCGGCCGCCGTCATCTGCATGCGTGCGACAAGCGCGCGCGCCTCTTCGACGCCGATGTTCTTCGCGCCCTCCTCGCAGATCAGCGGGACAAAATCGGGATGCGTCTCGAGAGCGCGGTCTGGCGTGAGTGCTAGTAGCCCGGACGCAAACGCGCGGGCCACGGTGGACTTGCCCGCGCCCGATGGACCGTGAAAAAGATACGCATTCCCGGGATGAGCAAGCGCATGGCCAAGAACGGCGCGCACCGTCTCATGGCCGATGATATGCGAAAAAGGATCCGGCATGTCCGGATCCTACTAAACGGAATGGGTTTCGTTAAGACGGTCTAGAACATCCCCATGTGCACGGTGGTTCGCACAAGGAGGAAGCTCAAAAACACACTCACGAACACGCTGACGAAGATGGCGCCAGTCACGAAGGACATGAGCGCGTGCATCTCACTCGGGCTTTTCCTGGACGCTTTGGAAGGGGCGGTTTTCTTTTTCC
>CAYGDS010000138.1:0-2671 GCA_964348595.1 uncultured Gammaproteobacteria bacterium
GATAGATCCACGACGCGCAAGCGTTTCAGCTACGTCCGCGAGCTGACCAGGGCCCATATCGCTCGACGGTGTATTGACCAGATCTCGCGCGAAACACGTTGCCTCGGAAAGAATCCGCGCTTCTTCGAGAGCACGCTCCATGGCAGAGATGACGGTCAATGGGCCAACGACATGACATGTGATGGTCTCGACGGTCTCACGCTTGGCTTTCGCCGCCGCATCTTTGCGATACGCGTGATACGTATACGAAGCGAGTTGCGCGCCCTCGGCAAAGGCACCCATCGCCTCGCGTGTTGGGATCGTGAGAGGCGGAAGCGCCGTCCATGCGAATGCCACATGTTTCGCCTTGTGCTCTTTCGCCTTTTTTACGATGAGACCACCGAGTTTTCGAAAGCTGTCGACCGTCAACATGTGCTTTTCACCAAGACCAACGAGTAGAACAACTGGGGCTTTGAGCTGTCCGAGGCTTGGAATCGCGAGAATCGATCCATAATCAGCCTCAAAACGCTGACGTTCGACGAATTTAGTGAATTCACCACCGAAATATGTATCTATTTCTTCCAAAATGGGCCATTTTGCCGTCTTGATCAGTGGAATAACGATGAGGCCGCTTTTTGCTTCGAGAACCGGGGTCTTGTCGATGAGCATGTGCATATGGGCGGAGCTTAGAGGGCCGGTTCGTGATCTGCAAGAAATGAAAAGCCCCGATACGACGTACGTCGGATCGGGGCTAGCGGATCTTGTACTTGCGCGCCGTGATGCGTTCTGCGAGACGACGTGCAATCGGGTGCGGGAGAATGGAAGAAAGCGGGGCTTCGGCGTAGCTGCGCGGCGTTCGGCGCGTAGTCCCGTCACCGTAGACAGCCAGGACGCGGATGACGTTTCGGTCTTCGACCACGATGGGGATGCCGAAGCGATGCGCCGCGGCATCGAGCTCGGCATTGGGTCCGAAGGCGATGGGATATTTCGCCATGTGAAGCATGGACAGGTCTGCGAGCGAGTCGCCGATGGCCACCATGACCTTGCTCGGCCTCCCGAGCGTCGCTTGATAGGAACGTACGGCCGCCGCCTTGTCGTCGAACGCGGTGCTCACGACGTCGCCCGTGAGACGACCGTGTTCGTCGACGGGTAGCGTGGTCGCCACGAAGTGGTCGATGCCGTTTCGCTCGCAGTACACTCGAACCATGGCTTCCGGCGAGCCACTCACCGCAAGGAGATGATGGCCGCTCTCCTTCAGAACGGCGATGAGCTCCTGGGTGAACACGTATGGCCTGTGGCCGTCGGACTCGGCATGCGAACGAGCGAAATCCTCGACCACCTGAGCGAGGACGCCCTTGAACATGCCTGCGCGTTGCACCTCGAGAGCCGCCGCGAAGTAATCGTCGAAGGTCGCTTCGCGTCGTTGCCAGGCGCGCCTCGTCCTCGCGAACAAATCCCGAAGCTCCCCGCTCGTATCATTCGCATGCCCTTCGAGGAGAAAGTGCGACAAGCTATTGAACAACGGGAAGCGGAGTGCTGTCCCGTCGATATCGATCGCATCGATGATGATCGGTTCTTCGGACACGAACACCTCCTACGTACTGGTAGGACGAGCCTGGCATTTTTTCACGAGATTGTCAACGGGGAACGGGGCACGTGTTCGGATCCCACAAACCCCGCTTCGCCGCGCGCGCTTCTGTCTCGAGTCGCATGAGCTCGGCCTTGCGTTCGAGTGTGAGCGGGAAGGAAACGTACGCATAGGCATACCCTTCGCGAACCAATGCGGCGTTGAGATCGAGCCCGGAATCAACGATGACATTGCGAAGCAACCGCCCATACTTATCGACCTCATCCGCTTCCGGATCGTCTTCAAGACGCGCGCGCCGGCCCTCCGTCTGCGCCTTGGTGAATGCGGAGGCCTCCTTGCCAAAACATTCGACGGGACGACGTGGATCCACAGTCTCGGGCGTGTTGACGCCGAGAAGACGCACGGTGATGGCGTCCTGTGTACCGTCGAGACGAACTTCAATCGTATCTCCATCCACGGCTCTGATGATGAATGCATTCGTCGTGATGGTGGACGTGGTGAAAGCCGGTGGGGTCGTCGGAACTGGTGTGGACGGTGACGGATCCCCGTCTGGAAGCAAAAAAGTGACGACGAGGGCCGCGATCAAGGTGACGACGAGCTTGGTGGTGCGCCTGTTCCAAAAAGTCATGGCATAATGATAGCATGAGTGCGCATGCCCAAATCTTGGAAAGAAAAGCTATCCCAGGAGCCTGCAAAGGCTGTCGAAGCGACGACCGCTCACGCGCGCGAGACCGACGCCCTCGCCGCGGAGATTGGACAATCACCCTCGATCGATCTTCACGGGTTATCAAGCGACGAAGCGCTCCACGCGCTTGATCAGTTCATTCATCACGAGATCATGCAGGGCACGGACGCCGTGCGCATCGTACATGGTCGTGGCGATGGGATCTTGCGACGAGCCGTCCAAGCCTGGCTGAAACAGCACCCGGATCTCGTCGAGTATTCGCGTGATGCGACCCATCACGCCCAGCTCGGCGGAGTCACCATCGCCGCGCTCGTGCGTATGCGATCTTAGGCGAGGAGTCGCGCCGCTCTCACGAGCGCATCGAATGCCCATGGCTCGATGCGTTTTTTCGTATGATCGTATGCGGCTCGGACCGAGGG
>CAYGDS010000139.1:0-2660 GCA_964348595.1 uncultured Gammaproteobacteria bacterium
CCGCCTCTGACTTGAGCGACTCGTGCTCCTTCTTCGCGGTCTGGATATTCGTGATCACCTCTTTTTCGGCCTTCCAGGTGAGCTCGAGTCCATCGCTTTTCTCACGGACCTCCGCCATGTGCTTCTCGAGCTCCTTCAGTCGCTCTTTGGAGTCCGCGTCGTCCTCTTTCGAGAGCGCGCGTTTTTCAATTTCAAGTTTGATCAGCTCGCGCTTCAACTTATCGAGCTCTTCCGGCAGCGAGTCGATTTGCATGCGGAGTGCCGCCGCCGATTCATCGATCAAATCCACGGCCTTGTCCGGGAGGAATCGATCGGGGATATAGCGCGTCGAAAGTTTGACGGCGGACAAAATGGCGTTATCGGTAATGCGTACCCCGTTGTGGAGTTCGTACTTATCCTTGATGCCGCGCAGAATGGCGATGGTGTCCTCCTCCGTCGGTTCGTTCACCATGACCGGCTGGAACCTGCGCGTGAGCGCTGGGTCCTTCTCGATATACCGCTGGTACTCCTGCAACGTGGTCGCGCCGAGGCAGCGCAACTGTCCGCGCGCGAGTGCAGGCTTGAGCATGTTGGAGGCATCAAGCGAGCCACCCTCGCCTGTGGCACCTGCGCCGACCAATGTGTGCAATTCATCGATAAACAAAATGATTTTGCCGGCCGACTTTTCAATCTCTTTAATGACGGCCTTGAGGCGCTCCTCGAATTCGCCGCGGAATTTTGTCCCGGCGACGAGAGAGCCAATATCCAATGCGAGGACTTATTTGTCCTTGATCGATTCAGGCACGTCGCCCGAGACGATGCGCTGCGCGAGCCCTTCGGCGATGGCGGTTTTCCCTGTGCCTGCTTCTCCGATCAAGACCGGGTTGTTCTTGGTGCGGCGCAAAAGGATCTGCATGACGCGACGGATCTCGTCATCGCGACCGATGACCGGGTCGAGTTTTTCCTGGCGCGCGAGCTCGGTGAGGTTGCGCGCATATTTCTCGAGCGCCTGGTACGCGGACTCCGGCTCAGGTGATTCCACCTTGGCATGACCGCGCACATCTTTGAGAGCTTTCAAGATCGCCTCGACGCTCACGCCCTGCTTGTGCAGAAGTGTCGCGGCTTCGTCGCGGCCATCCGTAATCCCAAGCAGCAAGTGCTCGGTCGAAATGTATTCGTCTTTAAATTGTTTTGCGGCACGTTCCGCCAGTTGGATGCTCTGCATCATCTCCGGCGTGAGGAAGAGCTGCCCGACACCACCCATCGACGTTGCGGTTCGTGGGAGCTTCGTGAGTGCGTCTTCCACATCCCCGAGGAGCGCTTCGCGATCGACGGAGAGTTTTTTGAGAACCGCAGGCACAACCCCGTCTTCTTGTTCGAGGAGGGCGAGGAGGAGGTGGAGGGGGATAAATGCCTGCTGGCCGTTTTCCAGGGCAAAACGCTGGGCCAATTGCAGGGCCTCTTGGCTTTTGGTCGTGAAATTTTGTGGAAGCATAGATAATTAGCACTCTAATACATAGAGTGCTAATTTGCAACGGTTGACAAAAACGTCAAAAACCGGCTTTCTATAGCTAATCGCACCTTCCACATCGGCATCAGAGGAGTTCGAGATGCGTACGACGTACCAGGTTCGGTTCAGGATGCTCGCGACCAGCTCGGCCGCTCTGTGCCTTATCGCCTGCACATGCGCGGCGTGTCTCATCGTCGCGTTCTTGCATCCCGTCGAGTTCTACGGGGCGATACCCGCCATTCGGGGCACCACGAGCGTCCTGCTCGCGCCCTTCCTCTACGCCATCGCCGTGATCTGGATCGAGCCCAGGATTCCCATCGAGAAGACATGGACGGAGAAAGATGATGACGGGGAGATGCCCATCGTATTCATCATCTTCGGCACTCTCCTCGGGCTCGCCGTCGTCGCGATCGTGGTGGCGCTCTTTGTCGTCATGGCCGTCGGACTGTGGCATATCAACCTCGCACACTTCACTGCGGCGTTGACCGGCGAATACGCCGGGTACGCTCAAGAGGTGACGGAATCCGTCGTCTTCCTCCAGGTCACTGGCGGCTTCGCGATCGCTCTCGCTCTGAACGGTGCGTTCCGAGCGGCACGCTATCTGGCTGTGCACGAGAAACTCGTCGGACCGCGTCGCGAACGCGTCAGCACCATCCCCTCCGAAGCCTGAACTACACCCCGCCCCTCATGAGAGGCGGGGTCTTCGTATTTTAGGGTTATTGCCTCGCTACGGGCCGATACACCTCGACCGTTGCATTCACGTCACGATAATCGATGCGCAGGTCACCCGCTTCGGACTTCACGGCGATGAATGTCGGCAAGTCGGCTTTTACGCAGATGCTCATCATGTCGTTTGTGGCGCGTGATGGGCGTACATCGTACTGCTTGCAGCCGTCCTGTGTTTCCTCGGCTCGATCAAAGATGGTGTCGTATTCCAACACCACGCCGTTTACACCTGATGTCAGGAGCACCGTCGTAAACAAATTCGTGAGACGCTTACCGTCTGCAGTGCCCGTCAGATCTTTCCATCCTTCGGAGCCGCTCCGAAACAGAATACGCTCACCCTCGATGAACACATCGGTTTTCACTTCGCCATTTGGCGTCGGAGTCGTGAGGACGCCGTAGAGTCCCACACTTTGTTTATACGCGATCGAAGCCTTGGCAGTGCCCG
>CAYGDS010000140.1:0-2650 GCA_964348595.1 uncultured Gammaproteobacteria bacterium
CATATACATTTTATTGAAATACCCCCTCCTAAGTAGGAGGGGGCTAGGGGGTGGTACTGCTCCCTGGGGCTATCCCTCCGCCGGACAGAGAGCGAACGTCTCACGCGTGAAGGCGATGGAGGCGGGCGCGAGTTCACGCAGGCGATGATCGGGTATCAAGAGCGCGTTCTCGGGATGATAGCCGGCCTCGGAGACGAGGCCGAGCGAATTGAAGAAGAACGAGCGGCCGTGCACAACGTAGTAGAAGCCGTGCTCCGTGTGCACGAGCGCGCCATCGCGCATCGGGACGGGATCGTCCTCGAAGGCGTACGAGGACCACTCGTCCTCGCCACCGTCGAACGAGTCCAGCCAGCGTGTGTAGTACCCCCAGCTCTCGAGCGTCTCGAGACTGATCGGGCGACGGACATACCGTTCCCAATCCAGGATGAACGGTCCTGGGTCTTCTTCTGTAGGACCGTACACCGGCCACCAATGCCAGTTCCCAGGGTCCCAGTAGTCGAGCGATGGAGTGAGACAGCGTTCCTCCTCTGCCGACATGGGGATGGCGTCGTGTTCGTCGAGGCCGACTTCACCGAGCGTATCGTCGCCGGAGACCTGCTCACGCACGCCGCCGGATACGACCATCCAGAGTTCGCCGAGATGATCGACGAGGAGCGTGCCAGCGGGATGCGAGCGAGGCCATTCGACGAGGTCATCCGCAACGCCCAAGTTGGTAGGCGGTAGTCGGTAGGAGGCGACGACGTCGATGTCGAGCTCTGGCACATGCCCGGTATCGGGGGCGTGCGGGTTCGCACTCAATCCTCCGTCGTCGCGCGCCGACGCATCGGTCGACGTGCAGCTCATCGTGAGCAAGAAGAAAATCCAAACGATTCCCCAACCGAGACTCATGAGTAGACGAGCGAGTTCCATGACACGATCCTTTCTTCAGTTGTACCCACCTCTCTACTCCGTTCAATTTTTCGCGACATTTGTCAAGGGCCAAGTTGTGGATATCAAAACACCCCGCCTTGGCGGGATATTTTATTTGACGAACTTGGCGCTCAGGACTTGGTAATCTTCCTAAAGAATATCTTGCTCTCGTTCGTCTGTCAACTGTTTCTTTAGGCAAGCCGGCGTGGGGATTCGAACCCCATCGTCATGGATTACCAAGTCCTGACGAGCGCCAAGCCGCCGGCCTGCCTTTCACTCCGTTCGATATTCTGGCAGGTTTGTCAAGGGGATAACTCGCTCGTGGCCCGGTTACGATTGACAAAAATCCTTTCTTATCCCTAAATACGAGCACGTTCGTTCACAACTGGAGAGATGTATGGCCGACACGACGATGATGGATATGATTGCGGGTCGATCGAAGAAGACAGCAACGCTCTCGCTCTACGACCTCTTCTGCGCCCGCTTTGCGGGCATGGACGAGAAGCAGATCCGGGCGCTCATCTCGTACGACGAGCGCGTCCGTTCCCCAGAAGTGTACTTCAAGCTCGACACCAAGGACTTCAAGTCGTGGAGTGGCGCGAGGTCAGCGCTCTGTCGCGAGCTCGGGCTGATGGGCGTGGACGAGCGGCTCGTTCCTATCTGCCTCGCCTACTACGTCGAGTACTGTCGTACCAAGGGCCGCGATTACATGCGTAAGCTGTGGCAGCTCATCTACGCGGCTCGTGACTCTCAGCTCTTCATGAAGACGTGCATGAGCCTGCATCGCTACGAGTACCTACTCGCCTGCTTCCCCGATCTCTCGAAGGAGTGGCTCATCGACATCATGCAGGCCTGCTACGGCCGCATCGGCACGAACGGCGCGGGCAACGGTTACTTCTGGATGGCCTTCGAGACCGCCCAGAAGCTCAACGATCGCAAGATGCTCAACAAGCTCTGCCGACTCGCCTTCGACAAGGGAGAGCCCAACCTCGCGAAGCTCATCGCGATGCGTCGAGGCGAGCCGCTCAACGTGGCTGAGAAGCGTCGGGTGGCTCGCACCATCGTGCACGATGTCGCTCGCTCCGGAGACGTCAGCGATGACGAGCTCAGGTTCCTGGCGAAGCACACGCTCGGCTATGAACTGCGGGTCGTTCATGCTCTGATCAGGGCCGCTGGCGACAGCACGTCGCCCGATAGCACCATTCGCGCCGCGCTCTACGCGGCAAAGAAGCTTGGGCACCGCTTCACCGACAGCGAGCTCAAGCGCATGTGGGCAATCCTGTCGGAGCACATCGATCCGTTCTACGATCCCGTCCGACTCGAGGTACTTCAGATCCTCAAGAGGCGCGACAAGCGGTTCCAGCCCATCTTTCTCAAGATCCTGTGTAATACCCTCGCTCGCCGGACCCGCGACGATACGGTCGAGAGTATGCGCAAGATCGCCGAGGAGCTCGGACACGAGCTCACGAGTCCCGACTGGTTCGAGCGCTACGTGCACAACGACCATAACAGGTCCGAGACGCTCGAGCTTCTGGCCCAGAGCCTCGCGGCTGGAACCGGGCCGTCCAAACTCGTCCATCCTGGACACGTAGAGGTGGACTTCCTCCTCCACGTTCACTGACTGACAACGCCCCCGTAAAGTCCCGACAGCTGTCGGAACCACGGGGGTGTTTTCGTTATGGCTCCTCCCCTTCATCCCTTCCTCAAGATGAGGAGGGGCAGGGGGAGGAGGCATCTGCTA